>JAOPZO010000325.1 GCA_025964065.1 Solirubrobacterales bacterium
CGCCTGCGCGCGTCCGGCGGCGAGGGCGGGGAGCTCGCGGCCTCCGCCCTGCGGGCGGGCATCGACGAGCCCGACGCGGTCGTGCTCGAGCGTGACGACCCGGTCGTCGCGCTGCTCGACTGAGCGGCTACCCCAGCGGCTCGAGGCGCGCGGGCGCGCCGAACGGCACGAGCACCTCGGGCAGCACGACGGAGCCGTCGGCCTGCTGGCCGTTCTCCATCAGCGCGATCATCGTGCGGCCCACGGCGACCGCGGTGCCGTTCAGCGTGTGGAGCACCGCCGGCTTGCCCTTCGCCTCGCGGAAGCGGACGTTGAGGCGCCGGGCCTGGAAGTCCGTCGTGTTCGACGTCGAGGTGAGCTCGCGGTACTGCGCCTGGCCCGGGAGCCACGCCTCGCAGTCGTACTTCTTCGCGGCGCTCGCGCCCAGGTCGTCCACCGCGATGTTCACCACGCGGTACGGGACCCCCAACGCGGTCAGGAGCTCCTCCTCGATCGCGAGCAGCCGCTCGTGCTCGGCCTGGCTCTCCCCGGGGTGGACGAAGCTGAACATCTCGACCTTGTCGAACTGGTGGACGCGGAAGATCCCGCGCGTGTCGCGGCCCGCGGTGCCGGCCTCGCGGCGGAAGCAGGGCGAGAAGCCGGCGTAGCGCAGCGGCAGGTCCTCCGCGGCGAGGACCTCCCCCGCGTGCATGGACGCCAGCGCGACCTCGCTCGTGCCCGCGAGGTACAGGTCGTCCGCGGGCAGGTGGTAGATCTGCTGCTCCGTGTCGGGCAGGAAGCCCGTGCCGTACAGGGCCTCCTCGCGCACGAGCACGGGCGGGATGACGGGCTCGAAGCCGTGCCCGGCGAGCGTACGGAGCGTCCACTGCACGAGCGCGAGCTCGAGGAACACGAGGTCCCCGCGGAGGTACGCGAAGCGCGAGCCGGAGAGCCGCGCGCCGCGCTCCATGTCCACGCGCGGGCCCGCGAGCGCGAGGTGGTCCTGCGCCGGGAAGTCCGGGATCCAGGCCTCGCCGACCTCGCGGACGACCTCGTCGGCCGGCGCGGCCGTCGGGTCCGGCAGGTTCGGGAGCGCCGCGAGCGCGCCCTGGAGCGCGCGGTCGGCCTCGGCGGCCTGGGCGGCCCGGGCCTTGACCTGCTCGGCGAGCTCGCGGGCAGCGGCGATCGCCGCGCTGGCGTCCTCCCCCGCCTTCTGCGCCGCGGCGACCGCACGGGCGTCCTGCTTCTGCTGCGCGCGGAGCGTCTCGGCGGCTTCGGTGGCCTCGCGCCGTTCGGCGTCGAGGGCCAGCAGCGCGTCCACGGCCCCCGCGTCGACGTCGCCGCGCCGGGCGAGCGCCGCCTTGACGGCGTCGGGGTCGGAGCGGATCAGGCGGAGGTCGAGCATCGGCGCCGCAGCTTAGGGGCCCCGGGCAGGGCGGGCGGGCCGGGTCCTGCGGGCGGGGCTACCGCGCGCTGTCCTGGACCTTGTTCTCGGAGTTGGAGCGCTGCTCCTTCGCCTGTCCGCCCGCGTACTTCGAGAGGAAGTCGGCGACCATGTCGGCGTCCTTCCCGACCACGATGTTCTCGGGCATGATCGCGCCGGAGTAGCCGCCGTTGCGGATCGCGTAGAGCACGTTCTCCTTCGACTCGACGCGCACGTTGAAGTTCGGGCCGTCGACGCGCTCGCGGTCGCGGACCTCGGAGGCGCCACCTTCCGCACCCACGGTGTCCATCGTGTGGCACCCGTGGCAGCGCTCGGCGAAGAGCTCGGCCCCCCGCTTCACGGAGGCGGACTCGTCCGCCGGGAGGTTGCTCTTGTCGCCGCAGGCCGAGAACGAGACGGCGGCGGCGAGGGCGAAGGCGATGGTGAGGACCCGGCGCATGACGGCGCAGAGCATACGAAACGGCCATCATGGAGCGGGTGACGCCTCCCGCCCTCCGCGCCAGCCTCGTCCTGCTCGGCGCAGCGGCAGTGCTCTCGGGCTGCGGTGCGGGCTCCCCGGATCCCGTCACGGACAAGGACGCGACGCTCCGCCTCACGCTCGGCGATCCGGAGTACGCGATGAGCCCCGGCGCGATCAAGGTCCGCTCGGGCCCGATCCGCATCGTGGCCCGCAACGAGGGCCGCCTCACGCACAACGTGAAGGTCGAGGAGGCGAACGACGAGGAGGGCGCGACCCCCATCGTCTTCGGCGGCACGGAGACCATGCAGCCCGGCGAGACCGCCCCGGGCGTCACCGTCCGGCTCTTCCCGGGGAGGTACCGCCTGGTCTGCACGATCGGCAACCACGAGAACCTCGGGCAGTACGCCGAGCTCGAGGTCACGCGGGCGGGCTCGTGAGCGTCGACCCGCTCGCGTACCGCGCGGCCGTCGGCCACTTCGCCACCGGGGTCGCCGTGGTGACCTGCGACGGCCCGCACGGCCCCGCGGGCCTCACCACGAACGCGGTGAGCTCGCTGAGCATGGAGCCGCTGCTGCTCCTGGTCTGCTTCGACAACGCCTCCCGCACGCTGCCCGCGGTGCGGGGCGCGGGGCGCTTCGCCGTGAACGTCCTGCGCGCGGACGGCGAGGAGCTCGCGGCCGTGTTCGCCTCCAAGCGCCTGCAGGCCGAGAAGTTCGAGGCGGTCACCCACCGCATCGAGCACGGGGTGCCGGTCCTGGACGACGCGCTCGCGTGGATCGCCTGCGACGTGCACGAGCTCGTCCCGGCCGGCGACCACACGATCGGGATCGGCGCGGTCACGCACGTGTGGACCGCGGACGGCGACCCGGCCCCGCTGCTCTTCTACCGCGGGCGCTTCGGCCCGCCCGGCGCCTAGAGCGTCCCGGCCGCGCGCAGCGCGAGGAACGCCACGACGAGCGTGGCGGTCGCCATGACCCCGAGCTCCCGCCGCATGATCTGGCGCACCACGGAGCGCTGCTCGTCCTCCGGGCGCCCCCCGAGGGACGCCGCGTCCTCGAGCCCCCGCTGGTCGAGCACGGTCTCGGCGCTCGCGATCCGCAGCTGCTCGGCCACGACGTTCACCGCGACGGGCAGCGCGCAGTAGAGGAGGAAGAGGCCGTCGTCCGGGCCGTCGCCGAGCGTGACGAGCACCGTGCCGTAGAGCGCGAAGACGATCGCGACGGCCTGCGCGGCGCGGAGCGCGGGCCAGAAGCGACGGGTCGCCTCCACCCGGTACCAGCGAAGCACGCCGTAGAGGCCGACGCCGAGGTTCACCGCGGCGGTCAGCAGCGCCAGGACGAGGGTCAACGCGTCGGCTCCGGGTAGCGACCGCCACTTCGTGGCACTGCGTCACAAGTTCGCGCTATACCTCTCATCTGATGCTCCGAAGCTACTTGCCCGCGATCGTGTTCCTCGCCCTCGGCGGCGGGATCGGCGTGGTGTTCGCCTTCCTGAACCGGCTGCTGGGCCCGAGCCGGAAGAAGGTCCGCAAGAACACCGACGACCCGTACGAGTGCGGCCTGCCGTCGGAGATCCAGCAGGGGTTCCGGTTCGGGATCAGCTTCTACCTGATCGCGATGCTGTTCATCCTCTTCGACATCGAGACGATCTTCCTCTACCCGGTGGCGGTCCAGCTCCGGGCGTTCGGGACGTTCGCGCTCATCGAGGTGTGCGTGTTCATCTTCCTGCTGTCCGTGGCCTTCGTGTACGTGTGGAGAAGAGGAGCGCTCGAATGGAAGTGATCCGCCAGCCCGCGGGGAGCCTGTCCCCGCAGTCGAAGGAGGACTTCCGCTCGCGGCAGCTGACCTCGCGCCAGCTCCTGACGGGGGACCTCGACGGCGAGGAGCTCGAGGAGTACGTCCAGTCGCGCGTCATCACCACGACGCTCGAGAAGGCCGCCCAGTGGTCGCGCGGCAACGCGTTCATGCCCGCGACCTTCGGCCTGGCCTGCTGCGCCATCGAGATGATGTCGATCGTCGCCGGCCGCGCCGACGTCGCCCGCTTCGGCTTCGAGGCCTTTCGCGCCTCCCCGCGCCAGGCCGACCTGCTGATCCTCTCGGGCCGCGTCTCGATCAAGATGGCGCCGATCGTCCGGCGCATCTACGACCAGATGCTCGACCCGAAGTACGCGATCGCGATGGGCGCCTGCTCCTCGTCGATGGGCGTCTTCAACAACTACGCGATCGTCCCGGCGGACAAGTTCATGCCGGTCGACGTCCACATCCCGGGCTGCCCCCCGCGTCCGGAGTCCGTCATGCACGGGATCCTGAAGCTGCGCTCCATGGTGCAGGCCGATCCCACGCTGGGCTGGCGCGAGCGCTACGAGGCCGAGGGCACCGTCGAGGTGCTCCCGGACGAGGGCGCGCGCCTCATGGCCGAGAACCGGCCGGGCCGGACGGAGCACGGCGGAAATGCCTGACGCCACGGGCCTCGAGCTCCTCGCGGGCGACCTCCGCGACGCCGTGCCGGACGCCGTCCTCGGGACGCTGCACTTCCGCGGCCAGGCCACCATCCTCGCGGACCCGCGCCACGTCCGCGTGCTGCTGCTGCAGCTTCGCGAGGCGGGATACCGCCACCTCATGAGCGTCCACGGCGTGGACTACTTCCCCGAGGAGCCGCGGCTCGGCGTGCACTACGAGCTGCTGGACCGCGGCAAGCGCGACCGCGTGCGGGTGAAGGTCCGCCTGCACACGGACGACCCGCGCGTCGAGTCCGTCACGGACGACTGGCCGACCGCCAACCACCAGGAGCGCGAGGTCTACGACATGTTCGGCGTGGTCTTCGAGGGCCACCCGGACCTGCGCCGCATCCTGATGCCCGAGGACTACGAGGGCTTCCCGCAGCGTCGCGACTTCCCCATCGGCGGTGAGCCGATCCTCTTCACGAAGGACGGCGCCATCGGCGCCGACTACACGCAGTAGGACCCGAGGACCCGCATGAGCGCGATCGACAGCCCCAGGACCAAGTCGGCCTACCGCGAGATGGAGGAGAGCGTCGAGCTCTCCCACATGAAGCAGCCGCTCGTGGCGGAGGGCGCGGAGCCCGAGAGCGAGCTCCTGACGCTCAACATGGGCCCGCACCACCCCGCGACCCACGGCGTGCTGCGGCTGCTCGTGACGCTCGAGGGCGAGGTCGTGCGCGACCTCAAGCCGATCATCGGCTACGTCCACACCGGCATCGAGAAGACCGCCGAGGACAAGAACTACTGGAAGGCCATCCCCGTCGTCGAGCGGATGGACTACCTCGCCTACTTCTTCAACGCGTACGCGTTCTGCGGCGCGACGGAGACCCTGCTGGGGATCGAGGTCCCGAAGCGGGCCCAGTACCTGCGGGTGATCCACATGGAGCTCAACCGGATCATGAGCCACCTCGTGTGGCTCGGGACGAGCGCGCTGGACCTCGGCGCCATGTCCATGTTCTGGTACTGCTTCCGGGAGCGCGAGTCGATCCTCGACCTCTTCGAGTACTCCACCGGCGCGCGGATGCACACGCGCTACTTCCAGGTCGGCGGCGTCGCCGACGACGTGCCCGCCGGCTGGGTGGAGAAGGTCCGCGAGTTCTGCGACGCGATGCCGACCCGCGTCGACCAGTACGGCGCGCTGCTCAACAAGAACGAGATCCTCCTGCAGCGGCTGCGCAACGTCTGCCCGCTCGACGAGGAGACGCTGCTCGAGCTCGGCGTCACCGGCCCGCTCCTGCGCGCCGCGGGCAACCCGTGGGACCTGCGCAAGGCGATGCCGTACTGCTCCTACGAGGACTTCGACTTCCAGATCCCGGTGGGCACGGAGGGCGACAACTACGACCGCTTCGCCGTACGCATGCAGGAGATGAAGGAGTCCACGAAGATCATCGCCCAGGCGCTCGAGCAGCTCCCCGAGGGCGCGTGGATCACGGACGACCGCAAGGTCGCGCTCCCGCCGCGCCACGAGCTCGCCACCTCGATGGAGGCCCTGATCCACCACTTCAAGCTCGTCACGGAGGGCTTCCGGGTCCCCGCGGGCGAGGTCTACTTCCCCGTCGAGGGCCCGCGCGGCGAGTACGGCTGCTTCGTGCGCTCCGACGGCTCGAGCAAGCCGGCGCGCGTCCACATGCGCGACCCCTCGTTCGTGAACCTGCAGGCGACGAACGCCATGGTCAAGGACTCGTACATCGCCGACCTCATCGCCACCCTGGCGATGATGGACCCGGTCCTCGGGGGGATCGACCGATGAGCCGCGAACTCGAGGAGGAGGTCGGCACCGCCGGCCTGCCGACGGGCGACCTGACGCTGGGCCAGCACGTCGGCTCGGGCGAGGTCCCGCGCTACCGCGGCGGCTCGCGCACCCCGGGCTGGGACGACGCCGTCGACCTGACGAAGGACCCGGCGACGATCCCGGACCCGTCGACCTGTCACGTGCCGGAGGACCTGCGCGCCGAGATCGAGGCGCACATGGCGAAGTACCCCGACACGCGCTCCGCGGCGATCCCCGCGCTGATGGCCGCCCAGAAGCGCCACGTGTGGTGCACCCCGGAGGCCATCGAGCAGGTCGCCTGCGTCATGCGGCTCACCCCGGGCTACCTCGTCGCCGTCGCCGGCTTCTACGACATGCTCGAGACCAGGCCGGTCGGACGGCACAAGGTCTACGTCTGCACGAACATCTCCTGCTCGCTCCGGGGCGCGGACGACCTGATGGACCGGGTCGTCGAGGAGATCGGCGACGACCCCGACTTCAACGTCCGCTCCTTCGAGTGCCTGGGCGCGTGCGACATCGCCCCGATGATCTCCGTGGACGACGTGTACGTCGGCCCCGTCGCGCTCGAGGACGTGCCCACCATGGTGGCGCAGATCCGCGCGGGCGACGAGGTCCTCCCCGAGCAGCAGATCATCCGTCGCAAGTCCGTCGACCCGAATGCGGTGAGCACATGAGCAGCGCCATCCTCTTCAAGGACATCGACCAGCCCGGACTCAACACCCTGGCGGTCTACCGCGAGCGCGGCGGCTACGGGGACGTGCTGCGGAAGGGCCTCTCCATGCCGCGCGAGGCCCTGGTCACCGAGCTCGTCAACTCCGGCCTGCGCGGCCGTGGCGGCGCCGGCTTCTCCATGGGCAAGAAGGCGTCCTTCATGCCCAAGGGCACGATGGACAAGTACCTCGTGTGCAACGCGGACGAGTCCGAGCCCGGCACCTTCAAGGACCGCGAGCTCATGACGAAGAGCCCGCACATGCTCATCGAGGGCATGATCCTCGGCGCCTACGCCGCGGGCGCGACCCGCGCGTTCATCTACATCCGCGGCGAGTACGCGCAGATGGCCGACATCCTCGACGACGCGGTCGCCGAGGCCTACGACGCCGGCCTGCTCGGCAACAACATCCTGGGCACGGACCACTCGCTCGAGCTCGCGGTCCACCGCGGCGCGGGCGCGTACATCTGCGGCGAGGAGACGGCGCTGCTCGACTCGCTGGAGGGCAAGCGCGGCAACCCGCGCCTCAAGCCGCCGTTCCCCGCGAACCAGGGCCTCTACCAGGGGCCGACGCTGATCAACAACGTCGAGACGCTCGCGACGATCCCGCACGTCCTCGGGATGGGCGCGGACGAGTACGCGAAGATCGGCGTGGAGAACTCGACGGGCACGAAGCTCATCTCGGTGTCGGGCCACGTGAAGCGCCCGGGCAACTACGAGATCGAGCTCGGGATGAGCGCCCGGGACATCATCTACGGGCTCTGCGGCGGCATCGAGGGCGACCTCGAGGTCAAGCTCTGGTTCCCCGGCGGCTCCTCCTCCCCCGTCCTGACGAAGGACGACCTCGACCTCGCCTACGACTTCGACACGCTGGCGAAGGCCGGCTCCATGCTCGGCTCGGGCGCGATCATCGTCGTCGACGAGGAGACCTCCGTCGTGGACGTCTGCCTCAAGCTCGCGAAGTTCTACAAGCACGAGTCGTGCGGCAAGTGCACGCCGTGCCGCGAGGGCACGCAGTGGACCGTGAAGATGCTCGAGCGCATCAAGTCCGGCCAGGCGACCCCGATGGACCTCGACATCATGGCCTCGGTCCAGGAGCAGATCACGGGCCACTGCCTGTGCGTGCTGGGCGACGCGATGGCGATGCCCGTGGGCTCGATGATCGCGAAGTTCCGCCCCGAGTTCGAGGCCTACATCGAGGAGGCCCGGCAGCGCTCGGACGCCGAGCTCATCGCCTCGCTGGACGCGCCGAACGAGGCGCCGCTCGTAGGATCGCTCGTCTAGTGCCCCGTCCCGAACCGCAGTTCATCACCTTCTCGATCGACGGCCGAGAGGTCCAGGCCCCGGCGAACGAGATGCTCGTCGACGCCGCCAAGCGCGGGGACGTCGAGATCCCGGTCTTCTGCTACGAGCCCAAGCTCGGCGCGCCCGTCGGCGCCTGCCGCATGTGCCTCGTGGACATCGAGGGCATCCCGAAGCTCCAGACGGGCTGCTCCACCCCCGTCAAGGACGGGATGGTCGTCCACACGCAGACCAAGCGGGTGAAGGACGCGCAGGAGTCCGTTCTCGAGTTCCTGCTCATCAACCACCCGCTCGACTGCCCCGTCTGCGACAAGGGCGGCGAGTGCCCGCTGCAGGACGTCTCCTTCGGCTGGGGCGGCGGCAAGACCCGTTTCATCGAGCCCAAGCGGCACTTCAAGAAGCCGCTCGAGCTCTCGCCGCTCGTCGCGATCGACCGCGAGCGCTGCATCCTCTGCTACCGCTGCGTCCGCTTCTCCCAGGAGCTCAGCGAGGACTACCAGCTCGTCCTGCACGAGCGTGGGGCCGCGACCTTCGTCGGCACCTTCGACGGGCACCCGTACGTCGCGCCGTTCAGCGGCAACATCATCGAGCTCTGCCCCGTCGGCGCGCTCACCTCGCGCCCGTACCGCTTCCGCGCGCGGCCGTGGGACATCGAGAACTCCGGCTCGGTCTGCACGCTCTGCCCCGCGCAGTGCAACGTCGCCTTCACCGTCCGCGACGACCGCGTCCTGCGCGTCATGGCGCGCGACAACGACGAGGTCGACGACGGCTGGCTCTGCGACAAGGGCCGCTTCGCCTACCAGTCCGTGCACGCCGAGCAGCGCATCGTCGCGCCCATGGTGCGCGACGGCGGCGTCCTGCGCGAGGTCCCGTGGGCCCGCGCGATCGAGGAGGCGACGCTCGCGCTGAAGAAGTCGGGCGGCCGCGTCGCCGGCCTCGCGGGCGGCGCCACGACGAACGAGGAGGGCTTCCTCCTCCAGCGCCTCGTGCGCGACGTCCACGGCTCCCCGCACGTCGACTCGAGCGCCGGCCTGCCGCGCGCCGGCCTGCTCGCCATGGGCGACCCCGCCCTGCAGGCGACGGTCGCGGACCTCGAGTTCGCCCACACCGTCCTCGTGCTCGGCACGGAGCCCGTCGACGACATGCCGATCGTGGACCTGCGGCTGCGCAAGGGCGTGCGCCGCAACCGCATGACGCTCGCGGTCGCGACCTCCCGCCCCTCCTCGCTCGACCCGAACGCCGTGCTGTCCGTGCGCTACGCGCCGGGCGCCGAGGCGGCGTTCGTCGCCGCGCTCTCCGCCGCGTTCTACGGCGGCGACGTCGACACCCCCGCGAGGGCCGCGGGCACGGACGCCGGCGCCGTGGCCGAGCTCGCCGCGCTGCTCCGCACGAGCGGCGGCGACGAGGCGGGCGACGTCGTGGTCCTCTACGGCGAGCGCGTGCTCGCCGGCGGCGAGGCCGTGACCCAGCCGCTCCTGAAGCTCGCGGGCGCCCTCGGGCTCTCCGGGCGCGCGGGCGCCGGGCTGCTCGGGATCCCCGCCGCCACGAACGGCCGCGGTCTCCGCGAGGCGGGCGTCGTGCCCGACGCCGGGCCCGGCCTGGCCGAGCTCGCCACCGCGGGCGCCGACGCCGCGGGCATCGCCGCCTCGCTCACCGCGGGCGACACCACCGTCCTGTACCTCATGCACACGGACCCGCTGCGCGACCAGCCGCAGCGTGCGACATGGGACCGGGCCCTCGACAAGGCCACGCACGTCATCGCCCACGCGGGCTTCATGACCGAGGGCATCCGCGAGCACGCGACCGTCGTGTTCCCGGCGGAGTCCTACGCGGAGAAGGAGGGCACGATCGTCCACCCGGACGGCCGCCTCCAGCGCCTGCGCCCCGCGATCGGCCGTCCTGCGGGCGTCCGCGCCGCGTGGCAGGTCCTCGACGAGCTCATGCGCGCCGCGGGCGTCGACACGGGCCTCCACACGGTCCACTCGGCGACGAGGCAGCTGTTCGAGTCCGTGCCGTTCTACGCCGGGCTGACCGTCGACACCCTCGGCGGCAAGGGCCTGCGCTGGTGGGAGGACGAGGCGCGCGCCGCGGCGTGGCCCGAGCCCGCGAAGCCGGGGCTCCTCGCCACCGTGGCGTCGAGCACGCCGACGTACGAGGCAGCGGCGACGCCCAACGGTGCACTGCGCCTCGGGACGTTCAAGTCGATCTGGGCCTCGCCCGAGGTCGAGGCGTCCCCCGCGCTCAAGTTCCTGCACCCGACCCAGCGCGTCGAGCTCTCCCCGGTCGACGCGGAGCGCCTCGGCATCCGCCATGGCGAGCACGTCACCGTGGGCGGCGACGGCGCCTCCGTGGCCGCGGTCGCGCACCTGCGCAACGAGTCCCCCGCGGGCTCGGCGTTCCTGCAGTCCGGCATCCCCGAGGGTGCCGCCAACGTCCTCGAGGGCCCCCTCGTCGAGATCCGGAAGGCCCAGAGCACGTGAGCACCCTCCCCTCCGTCCTCGGCGTCGTGGACTACTACGAGCCGTGGTGGATCCAGATCGTCAAGTCGGTCGTGCTCTTCGCGCTCGGCCTTCAGATCGTCCCGATCGTCCTCCTCGGCGAGCGCAAGCTCCTCGGGCGCTTCCAGGGCCGCCCGGGCCCGAACCGCGTCGGCCCGTTCGGCCTGCTCCAGCCCCTCGCGGACATCGGCAAGCTCGCGTTCAAGGCGGACTTCCGCCCGCGCACCTCGATCGGCTGGCTCTTCGCGATCGCGCCGATCATCTCGATCCTCACCGCCGCTGCGGCCTTCAGCCTGATCCCGTTCGGCGACACCGTCGACATCTTCGGCACGCAGGTCGGCCTCTACGGCGTCGACGTCTCCATCGGCCCGCTGTACCTCTTCGCGTTCGGCGCGGTCGCCTTCTACGGGATCATGCTCGGCGGCTGGGCCAGCGGCTCGAAGTACTCCTTCCTCGGCGCCATGCGCGCCGCCGCGCAGCTCATCTCCTACGAGGTCTCGCAGGGCCTCGCGCTCGTCGGCGTCGTCATGACGGCCGGCACGCTCTCGCTCACGGAGATCGTCCAGGCGCAGGAGGGCATGTGGTACATCGTGCCGCAGTTCGTCGGCTTCCTGATCTTCCTCGTGGCCGGCTTCGCCGAGACGAACCGCGCGCCCTTCGACCTCGTCGAGGCGGACGCCGAGCTCGTCGGCGGCTACAACACGGAGTACGGCGGGGCGCGCTTCGCCTCCTACTTCTTCGCGGAGTACCTGAACATCCTCGTGGTCGCCGGGATCACCACCACGGTCTTCCTCGGAGGCTGGATGCTCCCGTTCGGCATCAACCCGCCGACGTGGGTCGACCCGCTCGTCGTGCTCGCGAAGATGATGGGCTTCGTCTTCTTCTTCATCTGGATCCGCGCGACGCCCCCTCGCCTGCGCTACGACCAGCTCATGAGCTTCGGCTGGAAGATCCTCCTGCCGCTCGCCACCCTGAACGCCCTCGTCACGGCGATCGTCGTCGTGCTCGTCGACAACGGAACGATCTGAGATGCCCTCCACCACCGACTGGCACCCCGGCGACGACCAGGTCGTCGTCGTGCGCGGCCCGAAGCCCGGCGGCGCCGGCGGCGCGTACCGCATCTTCGGCGAGACGCTGCGCGGCCTGAAGACGACGTTCGCCCGGGTCGTCGAGGGCACGAACACGATCGCCTACCCCGAGGAGAAGGTCGCGGTCTACCCGCGGTTCCGGGGGCGCCATCGCCTCCACCGCTTCGAGGACACGGGCCTCGAGAAGTGCGTGGGCTGCTCGCTCTGCGCGGCGGCCTGCCCCGCGGACTGCATCCGCGTCGTGGCGGCCGAGAACACCCCGGAGCACCGCGTGAGCGCGGGCGAGCGCTACGCCTCGGTGTACGAGATCAACCTCTCGCGCTGCATCTTCTGCGGCTACTGCGAGGTCGCCTGCCCGTTCGACGCGATCACGATGGGCAACGACTACGAGATGAGCGACTACCACCGCTCGGACCTCATCTTCACGAAGGAGATGCTGCTCGCGGAGCCCCTCGAGCGGGCGCCGATCCGGGCCGAGGGCGAGTAGGCGGCAGCCCGCGGGGCGGCCGACGCCTGCCGCCGGCGATCGTGCCGGGAGCGGGCCCGGCGCAGGGCACCGGAAGGACGACGGCGCGGATCGGTGGGACGTGTGCCCGGGTAGTGCTGGCGCGTGCACGCTCCTCGGTCGCTCATCGCCTGCTGCGCCGCCCTGCTCGCAGGTGCGACGACGGGGTGCGGCGGCGGTGAGGATCGCGCGCAGGCGCGCGGGGTCGTCGCGCGGTTCCAGGCGGCGCTCGAGGGCGACCGGCCCGGGATCGCCTGCCGCCAGCTGAGCGCCGCGGCGCGCGCGCAGCTCGAGGAGCAGGCCGGCTCGTCGTGCGCGCGGGCCCTGCCGGAGCTCGGGCTGACGCCGGGAGCGGTGGTCCGGGTCGAGGTGTTCGTCACGAACGCCAAGGTGGACGCGGCCGGCGGCGACAGCGCCTTCCTCGATCGCGAGCCGACGGGGTGGAAGCTCAGCGCGGTCGGGTGCCGGGCCGTGGACGGCAAGCCGCGGGATCGCCCGCTCGACTGCGCGCTGAAGGCCTGAGCGGTGCGGAGGATGGTCGCCGTCTACCTCGTGGTGCTGCTCCTCGGCATCGTCGCCGCGTTCGTCGTCGGGGGCCTCGCCCGGTGAGGCGCTTCCCGCGGGAGAACGGGCTGAGCCTCGCGTTCGGGGCGCTCTTCCTCGTGACGCTCGGAGCGCAGGCGCTCGTCGGCCACGCGGACTTCAACCACGACCAGGTCGCGCACCAGAGCGAGACCGTGTCGCTCGGCCGGTACCTGACGTCGTCGGCGTTCTGGGTCGACGTCATGGAGAACTGGCAATCGGAGTACCTGCAGTTCACCCTCTTCGTCCTCGGGACGGTGTGGCTCGTGCAGCGCGGGTCGACGGAGTCCAAGCCGCTCGGGAAGGAGGGCGGCGAGAGCGACGAGGACCAGCGGCTCGGTGCCCACGTGCGGCCGGACTCCCCCGCCTGGGCGCGGGCCGGCGGGCTCCGGACGGCGCTCTACTCGAACTCGCTGCTCGCCGTCATGGCGCTCGTGTGGGTCGCCTCGTGGGCAGGGCAGGCCGTGACCGGCCGCGTCGAGTACAACGCGCGGCAGTTCGAGCACCAGGAGGCGGCGCTCACGCTCGGGCAGTACGTCACGACCTCGGACTTCTGGAACCGGACGCTGCAGAACTGGCAGTCGGAGTTCCTCGCCGTGGGGTCGATGGTCGTCCTGTCGGTGGTGCTGCGCCAGCGCGGCTCACCCCAGTCCAAGCCGGTCGGGGCGTCGCACGCGGCGACGGGCGCGGAGGGCTGAGCCGAGCCGCCCCACGTCCGCATCGGCGCCTGATCCGCGCACCATCCGCCCCTCACTTCGTGACAGCTTTGTGCGCTTCCGGCACCCGCACGGTTCCTAGGCCCCCCGCGTGCATAGACTGCCCGTTGCCCATGGCCGAAGTCCTCTTCTTCCTCGTCGCAGCCGGGGCCCTCGCGGGCGCCATCGGCACCGTCTCGGTGCCGAACCCGTTCTACTCCGTGCTCGCGCTGGTCTGCCACCTGCTGTGCCTCGCACTGCTCTTCCTGCTGCTGCGCGCGGAGTTCGTCGCCGCGGCCCAGGTGGTCGTGTACGCGGGTGCCGTGATGGTGCTCTACATGTTCGTCGTCGCCTACGTCGGCGGGAGCGAGATGCCCGTCGGGCCGCAGGGGTCGCGCTCCATGCGGCTCGGCTCGATCGTCTTCGCCGCGGTGCTGTTCGTCGAGCTCGCGATCGCGATCCTCGGCACGGGCCTCAAGGCGCTCGGCACCGAGGGCGCCGGCATCGGTGCGGACGGCGTCGCACGTGCCGGCGACTCGCCGTACGGCACTCCGGAGCAGATCGGCGAGCTGCTGCTCACGAAGTTCCTGCTGCCGTTCGAGATCGCCTCCTTCCTGCTGCTGATCGCCGCCGTGGGCGCGGTCACGCTGGCCCGCCGCCGCGGTGGGCTGCACGACGGCGAGGAGCAGCGCATCACGCCGCTCGACTTCGTCCGCCCGCGCTCCACCGGCACGATGGCCGAGGCCGTCGGCACCCGCCCGAACGCCACGACCCGCGAGCGCGCGGGGCTCACGTCGGGCGCCGCGTCCGGCGGCACGACCGAGACCGAGGACCGCTAGATGGCCATCGAGTGGTACCTCGTCGTCTCCGCGCTGATCTTCTCCATCGGCGCCGGCGGCGTCCTCACGCGCCGCAACCCGCTCGTGGTGCTCCTGTGCCTCGAGCTCATGCTGAACGCCGCGAACCTCGCGCTCATCGCGTTCTCGCGCATGCACGGCAACGGCGACGGCCAGATCTTCGCGGTCATCGTCATGGTCGTCGCGGCCTGCGAGGTCTGCATCGGCCTCGGCGTCATCGTCGCGATGTATCGCCGCCGGCTCCCCATCGACGTCGACGAGCTCCGCGAGCTCCAGGGCTAGGAGGCCCCCGCCATGGAGACCACCGCCTGGCTCGTCCTCGCGTTCCCGCTTGCGGGCGCGATCCTCATCGGCCTGCTGGCACAGCACGTGCCGAGCAAGCTCACCGGCTACCTCGGGACGGCCGCCATCGGCGGTGCGTTCGTCTCGGCCGTCCTGACCTTCCTGTCGCTGCAGGACCGCGAGGAGGAGGCCCGCCAGGTCGTCTACGTCGGCTGGGACTACGCGAAGAGCGTCGGGGTCGACGCGCAGTTCGCGATCCTCGTCGACCCGCTGAGCGTCCTGATGATCCTCGTGGTCTCGGGCGTCTCGACGCTCATCCACGTCTACTCCGTGTCCTACATGGAGAGCGACGAGGGCTACGCGCGCTTCTTCGCGTACCTGAACTTCTTCGTCTTCTCGATGCTGCTGCTGATCCTGGCGGCGAACTTCTTCCTGCTCATCGTGGGCTGGGCCTTCGTCGGCGCGGCGTCCTACCTGCTGATCTCCTTCTGGTACCGCCGGACCACGGCGACGAAGGCGGGCCTCAAGGCCTTCGTCATCAACGTCGTGGGCGACATCGGCCTCGTGCTCGGCACGTACTTCATCTTCAAGCACGCCGGGACGCTCGACTTCCTCGGCACGTTCGACTCGGTGGAGCGCGATTTCGAGGGCGCCCAGGGCGACCTCACCGCGGGCTGCCTCCTGCTCCTCGTCGGCGCCTTCGCGAAGTCCGCGCAGATCCCGCTGCACACGTGGCTGCCCGACGCCATGGAGGGCCCGACGCCGGTCTCCGCGCTCATCCACGCGGCGACGATGGTCACCGCCGGCGTCTACCTCATCGCCCGCATGCACCCGCTCTTCGAGCAGGCGCCCGCCGCGGCCGACGTCGGCGCGATCATCGGCGCGGTCACGCTGCTCGTCGCGGGCACGATCGCGATCGTCGTCACCGACCTGAAGCGCGTCATCGCCTACTCGACGATGTCCCAGATCGGCTACATGATCATGGGCGTCAGCGCGGGCGCGTACGTCGCCGGCCTCTTCCACCTCATGACGCACGCCTTCTTCAAGGCGCTGCTCTTCATGGCGGCCGGCTCGGTCATCGGCGCCATGGGCGGCCGGCAGGACCTCGACAGCATGGGCGGCTTCCGCAAGGCGATGCCGTTCACGTTCGTCTGCATGTGCATCGGCGGCCTCGCGCTCGCGGGCGTCCCGCCGTTCTCCGGCTTCTTCTCGAAGGACGAGATCCTGCTCGACCTGGGCGCCGAGGGCGGCTGGCACTGGGGCCTCTACGTCGCGGGCTACGTCGGCGCGCTGCTGACCGCGGTCTACACCTGGCGCATGATCTTCCGGGCGTTCGCGGGCGACCCGGTGCCGGAGGCGCAGGAGCTCATCGACGGGCACCTGCACCACCCGGCGGAGCACACGAACCCCGCCACGGGCGAGGTCGAGGACACCGGCGTCGGCTTCCCGGGCAAGGAGCACCACATCGCGGAGCAGTCCCCGTCGATGCGGATCGCGATGGGCACCCTCGCGCTGCTCGCCATCGTCGGCGGCTTCATCCAGATCCCGAAGGTCTCCCACGGGCTCGAGTCGTTCCTCGACCCGACCTTCGCCCGCTCGGAGGTCGAGCACGAGTACGGCGACGGCCTCCTGTGGTTCGGCCTGGCGCTCGGCACGGTCCTCGCCGTCCTCGGCATCGCGATCGCCTACCGCATCTGGGTGCAGAAGCCCGGCACGAGCGCCGCGATCCAGGCGAAGTTCTCCGGCCCGCACAAGCTCTTCTCGAACAAGTGGTACTTCGACGAGCTCATCGACCTCCTCGTCGTCCGGCCCTTCGGCTGGTTCGGCCGCTTCGGCCAGCAGACGTTCGAGCGCATCTTCGTCAACGGGGTGCTCGTCGGCGGCCCCACCGGCCTCGTCCGGGCCGGCTCCGCCGCGGTCCGCGCGGTCCAGTCGGGCTACCTGCGCTCCTACGCGGCGTTCCTGCTCATCGGCCTCGCGGTCGTCGGCTTCTACTTCCTCCTCCAGTCGTGACCCTCCACCTCTCCTTCCTCCTCTGGCTCCCCGCCGTCGCCGGCCTCCTCGGCCTGCTGCTGCCCGGGCGCATGACCGCCCGGCTGCTCGCGCTGCTCGGCTCGGTCGGCGCGCTGGGCTACGCCGTGAGCGCCGTCGTCGACTTCGACCGCAACGCCCCGGGCCTGCAGTGGGTCACCGACGAGACGTGGATCCGCACGCTGGGGATCCACTACAAGCTCGGCATCGACGGGGTGAACCTGTTCCTCATCCTGCTCGCGACGGTGCTCTTCACCGCCTCGATGCTGTGGGCGGCCGGCCGGGAGTGGGAGCGCCCGAAGCTCTTCTTCTTCCACATGGGCCTCGGCCACACGGCCGTGCTCGGCGCCCTGCTCGCCCAGGACCTCGCGCTGTTCGTCGTGTTCTTCGACCTCATGCTGATCCCGTTCTTCTTCCTGACGGGGATCTGGGGGCCGGCCGGCACACGCGTCGCCGCCGTCACCAAGCTCGTGATCTACACGCTGGTCGGCTCGCTCCTCATGCTGACGGGCGCGATCGCCACCGCGGTCCTCGCCGCGAGCGAGAACGGCACGGAGCTCTCCTTCGTCCTCACCGACCTGCAGCAGCTGCGCCTCGGCGAGGGCACGCAGGACTGGATCTTCCTCTTCTTCGCGGCCGCGTTCCTCGTGAAGATGCCGATGTTCCCGCTGCACGGCTGGATGCCCGACGGCTACCGCAACATGCCGCTGCCGGTGCTCGCCGTCTTCTCCGGGGTCCTCTCGAAGGTCGCCGCCTACGGCTTCCTGCGGATCGCGCTGCCGCTCTTCCCGGACGCCGCGGTGCAGTTCCAGGACCTGATGCTCGTGATCGCGCTCGCCTCGATCCTCTACGGCTCGGCGATGGCGTTCACCACGACGGAGTCCCGGCTCATCCTCGGGTACTCGTCCATCGCGCAGCTCGGCTTCATCGTCCTCGGCATCTTCGCCCTGAACGAGCAGGGCGCCCAGGGCGCGGTGCTGCAGTCCTTCAACCACGGCCTCGTCGTCGCCCCGGCCTTCTTCATCGTCGCGCTGCTCAGCGCGCGGGCCGGCGGCTCGGAGGACATCCGCGACATGGGCGGCGTGGCGACGAGGGCGCCCGTGCTGACGGTGCTGTTCCTCATCGTCGCGCTCGCGAACCTCGCCATCCCCGGCTCCGCGAACTTCGTCGGCGAGTTCTACATCCTGCTCGGCGTCTTCGAGGACAAGGTCGTCTTCGCGATCCTCGCCTTCACCGGCGTGGCGCTCGCGAGCGTCTACACCCTGCGCCTGTTCATCCGCGCGATGCACAACCGCGTCGGGCCGCGAGTCGCGTCGAAGGACCTCTCGGTCGCCGACGGGCTCGTGCTCGTGCCGCTCGTGCTGGCGATCCTCGCGATCGCCGTCTACCCGCAGCTGCCGCTGGAGAAGGGCGAGAAGACGGTCGCCGCGTCGATCGCGGTCGCCCGCGACATCGCAAACCCGCCGCCGCCGTCCGCCGCCGAGGCGCCCGCGGCGCCACCGCTCGAGATCGATCCCGCCACGGGCCAGCCCATCGACCCCTCGGGCGGCGGCCAGACCGTGGACCCCGCCGCGGGCGGCGCCATCGAGATCGACCCGAACACGGGCCAGCCGATCGACCCCGCCGCCGGTGGGGCCGTCCCGGCACCCGAGGAGGTTCCCGCGCCATGACCGGCAAGCCCGCCACGCCCACGATCGACTGGGCCGGCCTCTCCCCCCTCATCGCGCTGCTCTCGGGCGCCGTCATCGTCCTGATGGTCGGCCTGCTCCGCAGCCGCGCCGCGCGCGAGCACGGCGTGCCGTTCCTCTCGTTCGCGACGCTCGCGACCTCGCTCGGCCTCACGATCTGGCAGCTCGACACGACGAAGTCGCTCATCTCCGGCGCGCTGCAGATCGACGGGCTCGGCACCGTCCTCAACATCCTCTTCGTCTCCGCCGGCATGGCGACCGTGCTGCTCTCCTGGCGGGCGCTCGCGCCGCGGGAGTCGGCCCACGGCGAGTTCCACGCGCTGCTGCTCACGTCGATCGCGGGCATGCTCGTGCTGGCCTGGTCGACGAACCTCGTCACCGTCTTCCTCGGCCTCGAGCTCCTCTCCATCCCGCTCTACGTGCTCTGCGCGACCGAGATGCGGCGCGCGACCTCGCTCGAGTCGGGCCTGAAGTACCTCATCGTCGGCTCGCTCGGCTCGGCGATCTTCCTCTACGGCCTGGCGCTCATCTACGGCGCCACGGGCTCGACCGACTTCTCCGGCATCGCCGCCGCGAATGCCGAGGGCGATCTCTCGAGCGACCCGCTGATGCTGACGGGCATCGCGCTGAGCGTCGTCGGCCTCGGCTTCAAGGCGTCCGTCGCGCCGTTCCACCAGTGGACCCCCGACGTCTACGAGGGCGCGCCGACCCCGGTCACGGCGTTCATGGCCGTCGCCACGAAGGCCGCCGCGTTCGGCATCTTCCTGCGGCTCTTCGACGTCGCCCTGATCGACTCGGCGACGGCCTGGGCCCCGGCGCTCGCCGTGCTCGCGACGATCACGATCATCGCCGGCAACGTCGGCGCGCTCGGGCAGTCCTCGCTCAAGCGGATGCTCGCGTACTCCTCGGTGGCGCAGGCGGGCTACATGCTCGCGGGCGTCGTCGTCTCCTCCTCGCTCGGGGTGCGCGCAACGGTCTTCTACCTCGCGGTCTACCTCGTGATGAACCTCGCGGCGTTCGCCGTGATCATCGCCCGTGAGCGCGAGACGGCACTCGGCGACGACATCTCCGCCCTCGAGGGGATCGGGGCCTCCCGTCCCGTCCTCGCGTGGCCCATGACGATCGCGATGCTCGCGCTCGCCGGCATCCCCGCCACGGGCGGCTTCATCGGGAAGTTCTTCCTCATCGACGCGACGATCGAGGGCAACTACGCGTGGCTCGGCGTCGTGATCGTCGTCGGCTCGATGATCTCCCTGGCGTACTACCTGCGGGTGGTGGCGGCGATCTGGATGCGCCCGGCCCCCGCCGCGGCGCCCGCGGTCG
>JAOPZO010000337.1 GCA_025964065.1 Solirubrobacterales bacterium
GCTGCGTCCGCGCCGGCCGCGCTCGCGGCCACGCCGAAGGCCGATGCCGCGCCGAAGGACCCGTCCGCGCCCATCCTGCGCGACGTGGCCGAGGGCAAGGTGGCGGTCGTCCTCTTCTTCAGCGACGTGGCCTCGGACGACCGCGCCGTCCGCCGTGCGCTCCTGGCCGCGGACCGGCACGCCGGCAAGGTCGTCGTGCGCGTGGCGCCGATCGCCCGGGTCGCCGACTACGCCGCGATCACCGAGGGCGTCGACGTCACCCAGGCGCCCACCCTGCTGGTCATCGGCCGCCAGAACCGCGCGCGCCGCATCGTCGGCTTCACGGACACGAAGGGGATCGACCAGCTCGTCTCCGACGTCGGCGGCGCCAACTTCGCCGCCCGCCGCTTCAAGGGGTACCGGGGGAAGGTCGAGAACCTCTGCGCCGTCGTCGGCCAGAGCGTCGTCGGCAACGCACTCGACGGCCAGGACCTCACGGACCGCCTCGAGATCGTCCGCGCCGACCTCCTCGACGCGCGCCGTGCCGTCCGGCGCCTCGACCCGCCGAAGCGCTTCGCCGCCTTCCAGTCCCGCTTCGAGGACAACCTCGACGTCGGCGTCGACGCCTTCGACGCCGCCCTCGCCGCCCAGAGGGCCGGCGAGGACCCCGTCGCGACCTACGCGGGCTTCATGGACCGCATCGCGGCCACGGACCGCAAGGTCCGGGCCGCCGCGAAGAAGGCCGGGATCGGCAGCGGCTGCTGAAGGGGCGCGGGGCGGCGGGCGGCACGGCGCGGCACGGTCCGTGCGCGTGCGATCTCGCGGGGTCCCGCGAGAGGGCCGTTGTGGAGCGAGGGGCGCAGCATCGGCCCTCTCGGCGCTTCCGGACACCCGTCATGGCCGCGCCCGTGCCGCTGCACGAGGCCATGGCCAACCGCCACGCCCGCTCAGCCCGCGTGCGCCTCGATCCAGTCGAGGTGCCGACCGCACAGCGACCCGGCGTCCGCCGCCCGAACCGAGAACGGCTCGAGCGGCGCCTCGCGGGGCGCGAGCGCGAGCGGGCCGAGGACCAACGGCTGCGAGTCCTGGCCGCGCTGGCCGGGCGCCGGGCCGCCGTCGCTGTAGGTGATCTCGACGCGATGCGCGCCCGCGGGCAGGCGGATGAGCCCGAAGCGCATCGTGCCCTCCTGGTTGTTCAGCCGCCCCCGCACGGAGCCGGTCTCGCGCCCGTCGATCCGCACCGTCGTCCGGCCGCGGGTCGAGCCGCCGAGCCACACCGCGTAGTCCCCCCTGGAAGGGACGCTGACGTCCGCGGTGAGCGAGCCGTCGTCCTTCGGCACGACGAAGCGCGGGTCGCCGGGGTGGGGCTCGAGCCCGCCGGAGAGCGCGGCCGTCCCGAGCGGCAGGACCACCGGCGTCTCGCGCGCCACGGCGACGAGGCGGCCGCCCGGGCCCGCATCCTGCGCGAGCCGGCGCACCGCGCTGCAGTCCGGGACCGCCCCGGGATCGCCGCCCACGCCGAGCGGCAGGTCGCTCACGGGTTGCTCCGGCGGCGCCGCCGGCCGCTGCCAGACGTCGTAGCTCGTCCCGGCCTCGATCCGCGCGTACGCCGACGGCGGCCGGCTCGTGAACGGGCCCGTCCGCAGCACGAGGCTCCGGTACTCGCGCAGGGCGGCCGGGTCGAAGGCGGTGATGTCGGCCGAGGCGGACTTCGGGAGCTGCGAGCCGTCCCGCAACGGGATCAGGCGGTCGCGGAGCTCAGAGGCGCCCTCGCCGTCGGCTTTCCGCAGCAGGTGCCGCACGCCGTAGGGCTCGTACTCCGTCATGAGCGTCGGGCCCTGGCCCGCGAGCCGGTCGCCGGCCGCCTCGAGCTCGGCGATCTGCCCGGCCGGCGCGACGTAGGAGTTCGCGTAGCCGAGCACGTTGCTCCACAGCACGCCCGTGGCCAGTGCCGCGAAGGCCACCACCGCGAGCGCGCGCGCGGCGCCGCGGTACCGCTCCGTCGCGATCCAGCCGAGCAGCGCCAGGCCGGCGGTGAGGACCATGGGGGAGGCCGTGGCCATGGCCTTCGCGTCGACCCACGGCGACCCGCGGGAGACGAGGAAGGCGCAGGCCAGCACGCCACCGGCCGTGTAGGCCAGCAGCGCCCCCGCGCGACGCTGCAGCGCGACGGCGAGTCCCGCCGCACCCACGATGACGAGCACGGTGAGCAGGAAGTTCGTCAGCGCCGCCTGCTTCGGGGTCGAGCGGAAGTCGCCCGCCGGCCAGATTCCCAGGAGGTGCTCGAACGGCAGCGGCGCCCGGAGGTTGCCGAGCTCGGTGGGGGCACGGAGGACGCTCCCGCTGCCCTTCACCGCGAAGTAGAAGTTGTCGATCAGGACCAGCGACGGGATCGAGAGCACCAGCACGCCCACCGCCAGCGCCGGCGCGCTGACCAGCAGCGCCCGCGGGTGCGCACGCGCGCCGAGGAGCGCGATCACCACCACGGGGGCGACCCAGACGCCACCGCCGAAGCTCAGCGCCGCGACCGTCGCGGCGATCGCCACGGCGAGCGGCAGCGCGCGCCGGGCGGCGTTACGTGCCGGCACCTCCCGCTGCACGAGCGTCGGCGCCAGCGCGGCCGTCAGCGCCACGAGCAGTGCGGCCGTGACCTCCTTGATCGCGCCCCATTCCGCGTAGGCCACGAGCAGCCCGGACTGCGCCGCGACGAACGCCACCGCGGCCCGTGCGAGCGGGCTCGCGAGCAGCGGCGTGACGATGCTCGTGAGGGTCAGCGCGAGCAGCGCCGAGGTCAGCGCCATCGTCGGCGCGAAGAGCCAGATGATGTCCCGCCCGAGCAGGAACTCGCTCCCGAGCCCGAGCGGCAGGAACGCGCCCACCGGGTAGCCACCCGGCAGGTACTCCCCGAGCGTGCGGCGGTGCGAGGAGGGCCCGAGCTCGGAGAAGTCGCGGCCGTTGGCGAAGACCTGGTCGGTCATCGCGAGCCACGTGGCGATGTCGTCGAGCTGGATGTAGCCCGTGAACGAGGCGCTCCCCGAGGCGAGGACGGGCGCCCCGAACACGAGGTAGACGCCGAGCGCGGCGAGCGCCGCCCACCGGTCCGGGACCCAGGCCAGGCGGTCGGGCGCGACGAGGAAGCCCGTGACCGCGACGGCCAGCACGAGCGGCGCGGCGAGCCCGGCGGTCGCCGCGGAGGCCGTGGCGAGGCCGGCGAGGACGACCGTGCCTGCGAAGCCGAGCGGCAGCACGAGCGGTCGCGGCACCCCGCCGCCCGCCGCGCGCGTGATCGCCAGGCCGCAGCCCGCGCTGAGCGCGAGCAGCACGACGGGCAGCAGGACCCAGGAGGCGAACATCGCCCGGGGCGCCTAGCCCTTGACGGGGACGACGCGCTCCGCGCGCACGAGGCTCCGGGCGCGCTCGGCGCTCGGGGCGTACAGCTCGACGAGCTGGGTGCCCTTGGGGTAGGCGAGGTACCAGGAGTTCGGGCGCGCGCGGTTCGCGACTGCGAGCCCGCCGTCCTCGAGCTTCTCGACGCGCGCCCCGGCGCGCTTCGAGGCGTCCGTGACCGTCTTGAAGGGCGACTTCTGGGGGTACGAGCCGACCGTCAGGAAGTCCGGGCGGGGATCGCCGATGGCCGCGCCACCCGTGAGGTAGCGGACGTAGACGGAGCCGTCAGGCGTCCTGGTGAGCTCGTAGGTGCCGTCCGCCGGCGCCGGGCCGGCCCAGTAGACCGGCCGGTCGCGCTCCTTCGCGAGCGCCGCGAGGCTCGCGGGGGTCGCCGCGACGGGCTTGGGCCGCGCGGTCGTGCCCGTGG
>JAOPZO010000352.1 GCA_025964065.1 Solirubrobacterales bacterium
ACGGCGGCAGCCGCCGCGAGCGCGCGCCGGAAGGCCCTCGACGAGGCGGCCGCCGCCGCAAACCCGCAGCAGGTGCGGGAGGAGCTCCTCGTCGACCTCCTCGTCGCCCGTCCGGCGCCCGAAGCCCTTGTGCCAGCTCCAGTCATCAGCGACCCGATCTGGAGCCGGCTGCTGCCGGAGGACCTCACCGAGCTGGAGGCAGTCCTCGAGGAGAGCCCGCGGGAGCTCTGGGACCGGTCCACGCCGGCCGAGCGCCGCCGTCTCGCGTTGAACTACCTCGCGTACTACCTGCGCGACGATGCGCTGGAGCGCGCGGGCCTCAAGGCGGACATGCCTCCCGACGAGGTACACGCGATGGCCCGCGGCCTGACGGCCGCCGGTGGTGACCCGTACATCGCCGACATGGTCTTCGACGCCGTCGCGCACGCCGGCCTGAGCGTCCCGGACGGCGGGACCGTGCTCGACTTCGGCGGCTCCTCGGGCCGTGTCCTGCGGATGATCGCGGCGGCCCGGCCGGACCTGCGCTGCCTCGGGTGCGACCCGAACGAGCCGGCGATCGCGTGGGCCGCCGAGCACCTGCCGATGGCCGAGTTCTTCGTCAGCCCGCAGGCGCCGCCCCTCGACGTGCCGGACGCCTCGGTTGATACGGCGTTCGCCATCTCGATCTGGTCGCACTTCGCCGAGGAGCCCGCCCTCGCGTGGCTCACGGAGATGCACCGCGTTCTGCGACCGGGCGGCGCGCTGGTCCTCACGACGCACGGCTTTGACTGCCTTGCGGTTCAGCTGCGCCACGGATGGATCGGCCGGGAGACGGCGACCGCCGCGCTCGCCGCGATGGTCCAGCACGGGCATCACTTCGTCGACGTCTTCGGGCCCGACGGCGACTGGGGCGTCCAGGACGTCGGCTGGGGCAACGCCTACCTGACGCTGGATTGGCTGCAGGCGAACGTCAGCGGGCAGTTCGCCACGCGCCTCCTCTGGCCGGGCTATCTGGATCAGGTCCAGGACGTCATCGTCTTGGAGCGTCGCTGAGCGGCGCGTGCGGTCAGCGAGGCGCCGGGTTCTGACGTTCCGCCAGGCTGCCGCAACACCGACCGACGCTCGCTGGTGCACGACCAGATCGCCGCGTCTGGGCCGTGTCGCGCTCAGCGGCGGCGCAGGCCGAGGATGCTGAGCAGGAAGCTCGAGAAGAAGACCTGCATGCCGACGACGACGAGCGTCGTGGCGAAGACCGCGAGGCGCTCCTCGGAGAGCTCCCCGGTGCCGTTGGCGATCCAGGTGCCGACGATGATCGCGGCGATCGTGACGCCGATCAGCAGGATGAGTCCGCCGAGGACGAGGCCGTGCTCGAGCCGGAAGCGCGCGCGCATGCGATCGAACCACGCGTCCTTCTCGCCCATGAAGTACGTCCCGTAGGCGTGCGCGCAGAGCCCCAGCGCGAGCACCTGGGTGCCGACGATCATCAGCAGCGAGCCGGTGATCGTGGTGTGGATCTCCCACTGACGGCCGAAGATGTCGATCTGCGCGATCGAGATGGCGGTGACGAGCGTGCCGAGCACCGCGAGCACGAAGCCCGGGAGCATGAAGAGGTGCGTCGGCGAGTGGACGAGCAGGAAGCGCAGGTGGCGCCAGCCGTCGCGGAAGGTGGAGAGCTTCGACGTGCCGCCGCGCGGGTGGTAGTCGATCGGGAACTCGGAGACCTTCAGGTCCTCCTTGCCCGCCCGGATGACCATCTCGCTGGCGAACTCCATGCCGGTCGTGCGGAGGTCGAGGCGCGGCAGGACGTCCCGGCGGAGCGCGCGCATGCCGCAGTGGGCGTCGCGGATGCCGGTCTTGAAGAAGAAGTTCAGCGTGCCCGACAGCAGCGGGTTGCCGACGTACTGGTGCAGCCACGGCATCGCACCGGGCTGGATGTTGTCCATCCGGTCACCCATGACGAGCTCGGAGCCCTTGTCGAGCTCGGCGACGAACTTCGGGATCTCCGCGAAGTCGTAGGTGAGGTCGGCGTCGCCCATGACGATGTACTTGCCGCGGGCGGCGGCGAAGCCCGCGAGGTAGGCGGAGCCGTAGCCCCGGCGCGTCTCCGTGACGACGTGGGCGCCGGCCGCGCGGGCGATCTCGGCGGAGCGGTCCTCGGAGTTGTTGTCGGCGACGACGACCTCGCCGCGAATGCCCTCGCGCTCCATGACCTCGAGGGCGGAGCGCACGCACGCCTCGATGTTCTCCTCCTCGTTGAGGCAGGGGATCACGACCGAGACCACGAGGTGGTCGTCGTCGGAGCCGGCGGGAGGGGTGTCGACGCGTTCGAGAGTGCTCATGCGTGAAGAGGTGGTTCGCGGAAGGGAACCCCGGTCCCTGCCCGTGGTAACGCGCGCGCCGGGCGAAGGTCGCGCGTCAAGCCGCCACGGATCCGTGCCAGGGTAGCCGCAGCATGCGGGTCTGCCTTGCCTACGACTGCCTGTTCCCGTGGACCGTCGGCGGCTACGAGCGCTACATGCGCGCCCTCGCCGAGGCCGTCGCGGCGGCCGGCCACGAGGTCACGTTCGTGACCCGGCTGCAGTGGGACGCGTCGAACGCCCCCGACATCCCGGGCGTCCGGGTCGTCGCGGTCTCTCCCCGCGACGAGCTCTACGGCGCCGACGGCAACCGCCTGATCGGGCCGCCCCTGCGGTACGGCCGTGGGGTCCTCGGTCACCTGCTGCGCCACCGCGGCGAGTACGACGTGGTCCACGTCTGCTCGTTCCCGTACTTCTCGCTGCTGGCCGCCGGCGCGGCGCGCACGCAGCCACTGTTCGTCGACTGGCCCGAGGTGTGGAGCGCCGGCTACTGGCGCGGCTACCTCGGCGGGCCGGCCGGCTTCGTCGGGTGGGCGATCCAGCGTCTGTGCGCGCGAGTGCCGCAGCAGGCGTTCACGCTCTCGAAGCTCCATGGCGACCGACTGCAGGAGGAGGGCCTCCGCCGCCCGCCGATCCAGCTCGGGGGCCTGTACGACGGTCCGCTGGAACCGCCAGCGTCCGTCGAGCTCGAGCGCGAGCCGCTCGTCGTCTTCGCGGGCCGTCACATCTCCGAGAAGCGTGTGCCCGCGATCCCCGCCGCGATCGCGTTGGCCCGCGAACGGGTCCCCGGCCTCCACGCGGTCATCCTGGGTGACGGGCCGGAGTTTGACGCGGTACGCGCGGCGATCGAGGGGCACGGTGTGGGCGACATCGTCTCGACACCCGGCTTCGTCTCCGCGGCCGAGGTCGCCACCGCCATCTCCGGCGCCGCATGCCTCCTCCTGCCCTCGCAGCGGGAGGGGTACGGCATGGTCGTCATCGAGGCCGCCGCCCAGGGCACGCCGTCGATCGTCGCCGCGGGCGAGGACAACGCGGCGGTCGAGCGGATCGAGCCCGGCGTCAACGGGGTCGTGGCCGCCTCCGACGCGCCGGCCGACCTGGCCGACGCGATCGTCGCCACGATCGCCGGTGGCCCGGCCCTGCGGGCGAGCACCGCCGCCTGGTTCGCGGAGAACGCCGAACGCCTCAGCGTCGCCCACACCACCCGGCAGGTCCTGGCGGCGTACGCCGCTGCAGTGCCGACGCCGCGCGCTCGTAGCCGGGCCCGCTCGTGCGAGCCCGGCCGAGGAGCGTCCGTGGTCAGTTGACGCGGACCTTCACGACCTTGCTGGTCGCCTGCATGTAGGGCCACGCTCCCCCGGCTCGTGTGACGACGCGGAAGGAGTACGTGTACCTGACCAGCGTCCGGAGGAATCGATACCCGACCTTGAACTCACCGCGTGAGTTCGACATCACGTGCTTCACGTCGCGCCACTGCCGGCCGACCTTCACCTGGAGCTCGAGCGGGATGCCGCGCCCGACGTAGCCGCCCATGACCCGGCCGGTGATCTTCGCGGTCTGCCGGTTCTTGATGCGCTTCGTCGACGTCTTCGCCTGCATCGCGCCGCGCACCCGCTGCGTGACGAGGGCTCCGAGCGAGCCGCAGGCGGGGTCGATCAGCTGCAGCGCGCGCGACGGCCCCTTCGGCACCGTGACGCGGAACGCGCCGTCGGTGGCGGTCCTGACCTCGGCCACCTTCTTCCGCTGCGCGACGCTCGAGCGGACCGAGGTCTGGACGACCTCGAGAAGACGCCCGGGCCGGGCCTCTCCGGCCGGGTTGAGCAGCCGGCCGGAGAAGCGCACGGCGCTGCGCCCGTAGGACCGAGTCATCTTCTGCGCGACCCCGAGCGACTTCACGACACCCGCCGTGCACGGAGCCACGGCAGCCGCAGCCGCCGTCGCAGCGGACGAGAGGGCGGCGTCCACCGCCGCGAGCCCGTTCGAGGTGCTCATGCTGGTGCTCGTGCCGCCGGCACCGTTCGTGCCGTCCCGACCGTCGGTGCCGGGCTGTCCGGCCGTCGCGGGCTTGACCGCGACGAGCGCCCCGTCAGCGAACGGTCCCTCGGTCAGCGAGGAGCGCTGCACCGTCGTACCACCGCCGTCCTTGCCGGTCACCTCGCAGACGAGCTTCTTGCCGACGTCCTCCGCGGTGAGCGTGTACGTCGTGCCGGTGGCGCCGGCGACCACCGTCTGCCCCGAGCCGTCACTCCGAGCCCGCAGCCAGCGATGGCTGACGGTAGGCGACTGCCCCTGGACATCCGCGGTGCACTGCATGACCTCCGCTTCCCGGGCGACACCCGTCAGCGAGACGGCACCAACGGTGGGCGGCTTGTTGTCGACGACGAAC
>JAOPZO010000372.1 GCA_025964065.1 Solirubrobacterales bacterium
CCCCGCCACGTCAGCGCCCATGCCCGCTCACCTGCCGGCAGGATGCACCGCAGCAGCGCTCTGCTGCGGAGCGCTGCCCCGCCCACTCCTGCCCCGCCTCGCTCAGCCCGCCAGCACCGCGTCCACGACCGCCAGCGCCACTTCGGCGCGCGTCTTCAGCGACCAGGCCCACACGAACTCGTGCGGCGCGTGGGCA
This sequence comes from Solirubrobacterales bacterium, assembly GCA_025964065.1. GTDB lineage: Bacteria > Actinomycetota > Thermoleophilia > Solirubrobacterales > Solirubrobacteraceae > Paraconexibacter. The sequence goes on from JAOPZO010000372.1 coordinate 197, forward strand.
CCGCCGCCGATCGGCCCGAGGCCGTCCAGGGTGAGCGGGATGCCCGAGGCGAAGTGCGACGCGTCGGAGGCCCCCCCGCGGGCGTGGCCGGCGATGGGCCGCCCGAGGACGGCGCCCGCGCGCTCGAGCACCGGCGTCACGACGGCGCGGGAGTCCATCCCGGGCCACTTGCGGAGGTTCTCGACGGTGAGGGTCGCTCCGCCGACCTCGGCCGGCACGGCGGCCATGACCGCGTCGAAGGCCGAGAGCCGGTCGGCCCGCACGTCGCAGGTGAGCTCGCCGTGGGACGGCACGACGTTGAAGGCATCGCCGCTCCGCACGACGGTCGGCACCGCCGTCAGCCGCTCGGGCCCCGCCGGGTCGTGGCAGGCCGCGACCACCTGGGCGGCGGTGGCGAGCGCCAGGAGCGCGTTGCGGCCCTTGTCGGGCTGCGAGCCCGAGTGCGCGCTCTGCCCCGTGGCGAGGATCCGCAGGGTGCCCGCGGCCTTCCGCTGCACGACGACCGCGTCGCCGCCGTCGGCGGTGCGCTCGCCGGCCTCGAAGGTCAGGCAGGCGTCCCAGCCCCTGAAGCGCTCCGCGTGGCCGAACTCCCCGAGCCGCCACTCCTCGTCCATCACGAGCAGCAGGGCGACCTCGGCGAAGTCCGCGGACCGCGTCGCGAGCGCCCGGAGGACGCCGAGCGCGAGGACGTCGCCGCCCTTCATGTCGATGGAGCCCGAACCCACGAGCCGTTCCCCGTCGCGCACGAGCGGCTTGTGCGCCTCGTGGGCGATGACCGTGTCGAGGTGCCCGACCAGCAGCACGCGCTTGGAGCCCGTGCCGCGCAGCGTCGCGACGAGGTCCTGCGCGTGCCCGGGCGAGGAGCACGGGACCCGCATGACCTCGACTGCATCGGGCACGAGCGCCGCGACGATCGCCGCGGCCTCGTCCCCCGCGCGCACGTCGCCCGAGGGCGAGGAGACCGCCACGAGCGCCTCGAGCTCCCGCTCGGCGCGCGCGGCGAGCGTGGCGGCGCCCTCGGCGATCCAGTCGGACGCGGAGGACGCCGGCAAGCTAACCGAGGACCTCGGCGAGGCGCCGGTCCAGCGCGACCGAGACGGCCTCGCGGACGGGACCCTCGGCGAAGCGCTCGAGCAGCGCGCCGAGGAAGCCCTCGACGACGAGGCGGTGCGCGCCGGCCTGCGGGAGGCCGTGCGACTTCAGGTAGAAGAGCTGCTCGGGGTCGATCTGCGCGATCGCGGCCGCGTGGGTGCAGCGGACGTCGTCGGCGAGGATCTCGAGGCCCGGGATCGCGTCGGCGTGCGCCTTCTTGGAGAGCAGCAGGTTGCGGCACTCCTGGAACGCGTCGGTCTGCTGCGCGCCCTTGTCGACCTGGATCATCCCGCGCCAGACGGCCGTCGAGCGGCCCTCGAGGATCCCGCGGAACGCGAGGTCCGAGGTGGTGCCGACCGCCGCGTGCTCCTGCAGCGTGTCGAAGTCGACGTGCTGGCGGCCCATGGTGGCGTACGCGCCGGTGACCGCCGCGTGGGCGCCCGGACCGGCGAGCTTCGTCTCGAGGAAGACCTTGCCGTCCTTGCCGCCGAAGCCGAGCGTCACCCAGTCGAGGTGGCCGTCGCGCTCGACGATCGCGCGCTGGGTGCCGAACACCCAGGTTCTGGCGTTCAGGTCCTGCCCGCCGACGTAGCGCAGGCGGGCGTTGGGCCCGACCACGAGCTCCACGACGCCGTTGACGAGGCCGTCGGTCTCGTCGGAGCCCGAGAGCGTCTGGTCCCAGACCTCGGCCTCCGCGCCCTCCTCGAGGACGACGAGCGTGCGGGTGTAGAGCGCGGTGCCGGACTGGCCGTGCACGTTCGTCACGACCACGGGCGCGTCGAGCTGCACGTTGCGCGGGACATAGACGAAGGTGCCGTCGGTCCACTGCGCGTCGTTGCGGACGACGAGCGCGGATTCGGAGTCGACGACCGTGCCGAGGTGCGCGCCGACGAGCTCCGGGTGCTGCTCGATCGCGTCGGCGAGCGACATGACGAGCGGGCCTTCGGAGACCGCGACCTCCGAGGACGGCGTGACCGCGCCCTCCGGGTCGAGCAGCAGCTCCACGCCGTCCGCGGGAGCGGACGGCGCGGCGGGCAGCGCGTCGAGGTCGAGCTTGCCGAGCGGGGTGAACTCCCAGCCCGCCTTGCCCTTGAACTCGGGCAGCGGGACGGAGGACATCCGCGCGGCGGCTGCCTGCCGCCGCGCGTCCATGGTCAGGGTCTGGGAGGGCATCTAGCCGATCGACCCTTCCATCTGCAGCTCGATGAGCCGGTTCATCTCGATCGCGTACTCCATCGGGAGCTCCTTCACGATCGGCTCGATGAAGCCGTTCACGATGAGCTTGCCGGCCTCCTCCTCGGAGAGCCCGTGGCTCATGAGGTAGAAGAGCTGCTCATCGCCGACCTTCGAGACCGTGGCCTCGTGGCCGACGTCCACGTCGTCCTCGCCGATCCGGATCGTCGGGTAGGTGTCCGAGCGCGAGTCCTCGTCGAGGAGCAGGGCGTCGCAGACGACCTTCGACTTCGAGCCGTGCGCGCCCTTGGCGACCTCGAGGAGGCCGCGGTAGGACGAGCGCCCGCCGTTCTTCGAGATCGACTTCGCGAAGATGTTCGAGGTCGTGTTGGGCGCGGCGTGGACGATCTTGCCGCCCGCGTCCTGGTGCTGACCCTCGCCCGCGAAGGCGATGGAGAGGATCTCACCGTGGGCGCGCTCGCCCGTGAGGTAGACGGCCGGGTACTTCATCGTGAGCTTCGAGCCGAGGTTGCAGTCGACCCACTCGACGGTCGCATCGCGCTCGGCGACGGCCCGCTTCGTCACGAGGTTGAAGACGTTGTTCGACCAGTTCTGGACGGTCGTGTAGCGGATGCGCGCGCCGGGCTTCGCGATGAGCTCGACCACGGCGGAGTGCAGTGAGTCCGACTTGTAGATCGGAGCCGTGCAGCCTTCGATGTAGTGGACGTAGCTGCCCTCGTCGGCGATGATCAGGGTGCGCTCGAACTGGCCCATGTTCTCCGTGTTGATGCGGAAGTAGGCCTGCAGGGGCTGGTCGACCTTCACGCCCGGCGGGACGTAGACGAACGAGCCGCCCGACCACACCGCGGAGTTCAGCGCGGCGA
>JAOPZO010000416.1 GCA_025964065.1 Solirubrobacterales bacterium
CCCACGGAGGCGGTCTGGCCGTCCGGGGTGGCGCGGCGCACGCGCTCGACGATCGCAAGCGGGGAGGCCGCGCCCGTGCCGCAGTCCGGCAGGAGCACCACGAACTCCTCGCCACCCCATCGCGCGAGGACGTCCTGCGCGCGGATCGCCGCCCGCCACGCCCGGGCGGCGCGCACGAGGAGGCGGTCACCGGCCGGGTGGCCGTACTCGTCGTTGTACGCCTTGAAGCGGTCGAGGTCCATGAGCGCGAACGCGAGCGCGGAGCCGCGGCGGGCGGCGCGCGCCATCTCGCGGTCGAGGTCACGGGCCAGCCCACGCCGGTTCGGGAGGTCCGTCAGCGGGTCGGTCAGCGCCTGGTGCTCGAGCCGCGCCGCGAGGTCCGCGCGCCCGATCGCCATGGCGGCCTGGCCGGCCATGAGCGAGATGACCCCGGACGAGAACGGGTCGATCGCGGTCACGGCCGTGCGCCACGCGATGACGACCGCGCCCGCCGGGGCGCCCTGCGCCTGCAGCGGCTCGGCGAGGACGGAGCGCAGGCCGAGCTGGTCGACGGCCTGCGGGTGGACGTCCGGGTGCTCGCGCGCGTCGACCACGAAGACGCGCGCGGCGTCGGCGACCGCGCGGCCCGCGAAGGAGCCCGGACCGACCGGCACCCGGGGGGAGATCGACGGCGGCGCGTCGCTGCCCGCGGTCACCTCGAGGGCGCCACCGCGGAGCTCCCACAGGGTCGCGGCGTCGGCGCCGAGGAACCGCACGAGCGCCCGGCAGAGGCTCTGGCGGGGGTCCGTCCCGCTCCGGAGGATGGCTGTGGCGGCGGCGAGGTCGCTTGGGGTGGGGGAGATCTGCATCGTGCGTCGTCCGGCGTCCCTGCGAGCACCCCCCGAAGCTCATCCCGGGACGTACCCCGCGCCCCGGCGGGCGAGACCTCCGTTGTGTGAGCTCTGCCACCATGCCGCGGCGATGCCGCCGTTCGACGCCGTGATCTTCGACAACGACGGGCTCCTGCTCGACACGGAGGAGGCCTGGACCCGGGCGGAGGAGACGCTCTTCGCCCGTCGCGACCGCGTCTGGACGATGGAGCACAAGCGCGATTTGATCGGCTCCTCGGGTCCGGTGGCCGAGGCGAAGCTCGAGCGCATGCTCGACCTCCCCGGCGAGGGCGTCGCGCTGATGCAGGAGCTCCACGACCTCGTCATGGAGGAGGTCGTGCAGGAGGTCTCGCCGCGCCCCGGCGCCCTCGAGCTCCTCCAGAGGCTCGGCGCCGCCGGCGTTCCGCTCGGGCTGGCGAGCAACTCCCGGCGTCCCTTCGTGGAGCGCGTACTGGCCGGTGCGGGGCTCGACGGCGCCGCTTCGCCGTTCGGCGTCGTGGTGACCGCGAGCGACGTGGAGCACCCGAAGCCGGCGCCCGACCTCTACCTCGCCGCGGCCGCCGCGCTCGGCGTGGACCCGAGGCGCTGCGCGGGCCTTGAGGACTCCCCGCCCGGCGCGGCCTCGGCCCTCGCGGCGGGCCTCTTCGTCATCGGCGTCCCGTACTTCCCCGACGGCGCGATGCCCGACGGCATCCACCTGCGCGCGGGCTCCCTCGCGGACGCGGCGGTGCACGCGGCGCTCGGCGTCTAGACGAGCCCCTCCGCCCGCAACCACGCCAGCGTCCGCTCCATCCCGGTCGCCAGCGGCACCTTCGGGCGCCAGCCCAGCACACGCTCCGCCTTCGCGATCGAGTAGGTCCCGGAGCGCATGAGGTAGTCCACCGCGCGCGGGTTGAGGTCGCCCGTGCCCTTGCGATCGAGGCGGTCGACGACCGCCGCGGCGCCCCTCGCGACCGCGACCGGCACCGTCGGCAGGCGCACGCCGAGCGCGTCCGCGTAGTGGCCGAAGAACTCGCGGTTCGGCACCCCGACGCCGCCCGAGAGCGTGAAGACCTGGCCGGCGGCCGCGGGGGTCGCGGCCGCCGCGACGACCCCACGCACGAGGTCGTCGACGTAGACCGGGGAGAAGACGCCGCGCCCGCCGGCGGGCAGGACGAAGCGCCGGGCGCGCATGAGCTCCACGGGCTGGACCGCCCAGGCGCGCGAGCGCGGGCCGTAGACGTCGCCGGGCCGCACGACGGTCACGGGGACGCGCCCGTCGAGGTGCGCCTGCAGGACGAGCTGCTCGGAGGCGATCTTCGTGTCGGGGTACGGCACGCCGGTGGTGCGGACGGGGTGGCGCTCGTCCGTGCCGTCCGGGAAGCCCATGCCGAAGACCGTGCCGCTCGAGAAGTGCAGGAAGCGCTCGGCCCCCGCCCGTTCCGCCGCCAGCACCGCGTGCTCCGTGCCGAGGACGTTGGCCCGCCACACGCCGTCGGGGTCGCGGAGCCGGAGCGAGACGACCGCGGCGGTGTGCACGACGAGGTCGCAGCCCGCGGCGTGGTCCTGCCACGGGCCCGGCACCGCGATGTCGCCCGCGACCACGTCGTGGGCCGGGTCGGCGTGGAGGTCCATGCCCCGGACGGTCGCGCCCGCCTCGCGGTACAGGGACGCCAGCGCATGGCCGATGAACCCGGAGGCGCCGGTGATGAAGACGTTGCGCGGAACGGCCATTGCGGCGACCCTAGAGGTGTGCGGCACGTCACCGACGCGCACCACCTGGCGGGTATCGAACATCCTTCAACAGCGTTGCCCCGTAGACCCGTTGCCCCGTCTCCCAGTCCCTCCCGAGGAGCACCACCATGGCCGTCACCCCGCACCCCGTCGTCCCGATCGCCGACCCGCAGGGCCGCGAGCGCCTGCAGCGCTGGCTCGACGGGCCGCACGTCGAGGCGCGTGACCTCGTCCGGGAGTGGCTCTCCGAGCCCGGGCACGCCCCGCGTCCGGACCTCGAGATGGAGGAGCACCGCACCCAGGTGCTCGCCTGGGCGAAGGAGCTCGCCGCGGCCGGCGGGACCGGCCTGGGCTTCCCGGCGGAGTACGGCGGCGGCGGCGACGTCGGTGCCTCGGTCGCGGCGTTCGAGACGCTCGCGATGGGCGACCTCTCCCTGCTCGTGAAGTGCGGCGTCCAGTTCGGCCTCTGGGGCGGCGCGGTGCTGCACCTCGGCACGGAGCGCCACCACCGCGCCTACCTGGCGGACACGGTCACGATGAAGCTGCCCGGCTGCTTCGCGATGACGGAGACCGGTCACGGCTCCAACGTCCAGCAGCTCGAGACCACCGCGGTCTACGACCCGGACACGGACGAGTGGGTCATCACGACGCCCACCGACAGCGCGCGCAAGGAGTGGATCGGCAACGCCGCCCGCGACGGCCAGGTCGCCGCGGTCTTCGCGCAGCTCGAGACGCAGGGCGAGGGCCACGGCGTCCACGCGTTCGTCGTCCCGATCCGCGACACGGAGGGCAACGTGCTGCCCGGCGTCCGCATCGAGGACTGCGGCCAGAAGCTCGGGCTCGACGGCGTCGACAACGGCCTGATCTGGTTCGACGCCGTCCGGGTCCCGCGCGACGCGCTGCTCGACCGCTACGCGAAGGTCGACGACCGGGGCGTCTACTCGAGCCCCATCGAGAACCCGAACAAGCGCTTCTTCACGATGGTCGGCACGCTCATCCAGGGCCGTGTGAGCGTCTGCGGCGCCGCGATCAACGCGACGAAGGTCGCCCAGGTCATCGCCGTCCGCCACGCCGAGACACGCCGCCAGTTCGGGCCGCCCGGCCGTGAGGAGGTCGTGCTCATGGAGTACCGCACGCACCAGCGGCGGCTGCTCCCGGGCATCGCGAAGAGCTACGCGCTTCACGCCGCCCAGGAGGGGATGGTCGCCGAGCTCGACGCGATCTTCTCGGGCGAGGACGCCTCCGAGCGCCACCGCCGCGAGCTCGAGACGAAGGCCGCCGGCATGAAGGCGATCGCGACGGAGCACGCCACCCGCGTCATCCAGGAGTGCCGCGAGGCGTGCGGCGGCGCCGGGTACCTGCGGGCGAACCGCTTCGCGGCGCTCAAGTCCGACACCGACGTGTTCACGACGTTCGAGGGGGACAACACCGTCCTCCTCCAGCTCGCCGCGAAGAACCTGCTGACCGACTACAAGATCCACTTCGGGGACCTCGACCCGCTCGGCCTCGCCGGCTTCTTCGTCGGCCAGGCATGGGAGACGGTGGCGGAGAAGTCCGCGGTGCGCGAGATCCTCGGCCGCCTCGCCGACGACCTGCTGCCCGGCCGCGACGAGGAGGGCGATCTGCTCGACCGCGGCACGCAGCTCGACCTCCTGCGCTGGCGCGCCGACCACATCATGAGCGGCGCGGCGCGGCGCATGAAGGGCGGGATGGACAACGGGACGGACCCGTTCGAGGTGCTCGTCGACTGCCAGGACCACCTCGTGATGGTCGGCCGCTCCCACGTCGACCACCTGCTCGCGAAGGCGTTCAGCGACCGCATCGAGACCATCGAGGACCCCGCGCTCCGCGGGGTGCTCGACAAGCTGTGCTCCCTCTACGCGCTCTCGGTCATCGAGGCCGAGCGCGGCTGGTACCAGGAGCACGGCCGGCTCTCCTCGACGCGGTCGAAGGCGACGATCAAGGCCGTGAACACGCTCTGCGGCGAGCTCCGCCCGCACGCGGCGCTGCTGACGGAGGCCTACGGCGTGCCGGAGACCGCGTTCGGCGACGCCCACCGGGTGACGCAGCCCGCAGACGCCGCCTGAGCCTCGAGGGGACCTGGAGGTGCCTGGCACCCCCAGGTCCCGAGGAACGCTCAGGCGTCGATGAGCGGCGTGTCGACGAGGTGCTCCGCGACGAACCAGATCTGCATCTCGTTCGTCGGCGTGACGGCGGAGGAGAGGAGGTCCTCCGTCGTCGTGTCCTTCGCCTCGCCCGCCTTGTCCGCGAGCTCGCGGGCGGCGACGACGATGCGCTCGTGCGCGCTCAGGAGCCGCGTGAGGACGTTCGGGATGTCCTCGGCGCCGTCGGGCGCGCGCTCGATCGTCGTGAGCTCCGCGACGTGGCGCGGGTCGCCGACCGCGATCGCCCCGAGCTGCTGGATCCGCTCGGCGATCTGGTCGATGAGCGCGTACTGGCCCTTCGCGTGCTCGTCCATCAGCAGGTGCAGCTGGTAGAAGTTGTGGCCGCGCATGTTCCAGTGCG
>JAOPZO010000455.1 GCA_025964065.1 Solirubrobacterales bacterium
CCGCCGCGCCCGTGACGCCGTCCCCGCCCACCGCCCAGGCCGGCGGCGCCGCCGCGGCACCGCAGGGCTAGCGCGATGAGCCTGGTCGACCGCCGGATCGGCCTCCTCTTCGCGGGCTTCCTGCTGCTGCTCTCGTTCGCCTTCGCGCGCTCCCTCTACCTCGGGACGATCAAGGGCGACAACCTCGCACGGGCCGCCAACGTCCAGCAGCGGGCGGAGGAGGTCGTCCCGCCGCGGCGCGGGGCGATGCTCGACCGTCGCGGCATCGAGCTCGCGATCTCCGAGCCGGCCAGCGACGTCTCCGTCACCCCCTACCTCGTGAAGGACCCCGTCGCAGCGGCGAGGAAGCTCGCCCCGCTCCTCGGCAAGCCGGAAGCCGACCTCACGACCGCGATCGCGCGGCGCGACACGGGCTTCGTCTACCTGAGGCGCGAGCTGCCCGCCGAGAAGGCCGACAAGGTCCGCCGGCTCCGCATCGAGGGCATCGCGCTCGCGCCGTCCGAGCACCGCCAGTACCCGCGGAAGTGGCTCGCGGCCCAGGTGCTCGGGCTCGTGGGCACGGACGGCAAGGGCCTCTCGGGCATCGAGCTCGCGCGGAACGAGCAGCTCACGGGTGCCGCCGGCCTGCGCCGCTCGGTCCGCGACGCGCTCGGCGAGCCGCTCGAGGTCCGTGACGTCCTGCCCGCGAAGCCCGGCAAGGACCTGACGCTCACGCTCGACGCCCAGATCCAGGACCGCGTGGAGGCCGTGCTGCACGACCTCGGGGCGACGTTCTCCCCGCAGGGCGCGAGCGCCGTCGTGCTCGACCCGCGCACGAACGAGGTCCTCGCGATGGCGAACTGGCCGCAAGTCGACGCCAACGAGCCCGGCGAGGCGCCCGCGAGCGCCCTCCGCAACCTCGCCACGAACTTCACCTACGAGCCCGGCTCGACCTTCAAGGCCTTCACGGTCGCCGGAGCCCTCGAGGACGGGACGGTCGAGCCCGACGAGCAGTTCGGCCTCGCGCCGACGATCCAGGTCGCCGACCGCGTCATCGGCGAGTCGCACGGCCGCGGGACGGTGACGCTCACCACGAAGGAGATCCTCGCGCAGTCCTCCAACGTCGGCGCGGTCACGATCGGCCTGAAGATGGGCGACAAGCGCTTCGACCAGTGGACGCGCCGCTTCGGCTTCGGCAGGGCCACGGGCGTGGACCTCCCGGGGGAGGAGCGCGGGCTCTCGCTTCCCGTGGAGAAGTACTCGGGCTCGACGATGGGCAACCTGCCGATCGGCCAAGGGCAGCTCGTCACGCAGATGCAGATCTCCACGGCCTACGCGGCGCTCGCCAACGGCGGCGTCCTGCGCCCGGCGCACGTGGTGAAGGCGATCGACGGCGAGCCCGTCCCCACCCCGAAGGGCAAGCGCATCGTCTCCGAGCAGACGGCCCGCGAGGTCCGCGGGATGCTCGAGGGCGTGTTCGCCCCGGGCGGCACCGCCTCCGAGGTCACGATCCCGGGCTACTCCCTCGCGGGCAAGACCGGCACCGCGAACAAGTTCGACACGAAGCTCGGCCAGTACTCCAAGGCGAAGTACGTGGCGTCCTTCGTCGGCTTCGCGCCCGCGAAGGACCCGCGGCTGCTGATCTCGGTCATGGTCGACGAGCCCAAGGGCCAGATCTACGGTGCGCAGGTCGCCGCACCCGCCTTCGGCAAGATCGCGCGCTTCGCCCTGCCCTACCTGAAGATCGCGCCGCGCTGAGGCGCCGCCGCGGCGCCCCGTACACTCGCCGCCGATGACGCTGCGCGACCTGTTCGGCGCCGAGCAGCCGCCCGTCGACGTCACGGCTCTCGCCTTCGACGACCGGGCGGTCTCGCCCGGGACCGTCTTCTTCTGCGTGCCGGGCTTCACCCGGGACGGCCACGACTTCGCCGACAAGGCGGTGGCCCGTGGTGCCGCGGCGCTCGTGGTCGAGCGCCGGCTCGACGATCCGGCGCTCGCCGGGGTGCCGCAGGTCCTCGTCCCGGACGTCCGCGCGGCGATGGCGCCCGCCGCCGCGGCGCTCCACGGCGACCCCACCGCGCGGCTCGTCACCGCGGGGGTGACGGGCACGAACGGGAAGACCACCACGGCCTACCTGCTGCGCGCGCTCCTCGAGGCCGGCGGCCACCGCACCGGGCTGCTCGGGACGGTCTCGAGCGTCGTGGGCGGCGTCGAGGAGCCCACGCAGCGCACGACCCCCGAGGCCATCGACCTGCAGCGCGGCTTCGCGGCGATGCTCGGAGCGGGGGACACCCACTGCGTCATGGAGGTCTCCTCCCACGCGCTCGAGCTCGGGCGGGCCGACGCGATCCACTGGGCCGTCGCGATCTGGACGAACCTCTCCCAGGACCACCTCGACTTCCACCCGGACATGGAGGCGTACTACGCCGCCAAGCGCCGGCTCTTCACCGCCGCCGAGGGCCCCGCGGTGATCAACGTGGACGACGAGCACGGCCGCCGCCTGGTCGCCGAGCTCCCCGACGTCGTCACCGTCGGCTTCGCGGAGGACGCGGACCTCCGGGCGACCGACGTGAGCTTCGGCCTCCTCGGCTCGGATTTCACGCTCGACGGCATGCGCCTGCACTCGCCGCTGCCCGGGCGCTTCAACGTGCAGAACGTCCTCGGCGCGATCGGCGCCGCACGGGTGCTCGGGGTTCCCGACGCGACGATCGCCCGCGCGCTCCCCGAGGCCGGCCGGGTCCCCGGGCGCTTCGAGCCCGTGCACGAGGGGCAGGACTTCGCGGTGCTCGTGGACTACGCCCACACCCCCGACGGCCTGGAGAACGTCCTGCGCGCCGCGCGCCAGCTCGCCCGGGGCGGCCGCGTCATCACCGTCTTCGGCGCCGGGGGCGACCGTGACCGCACGAAGCGCCCGCTCATGGGCGCCGTCGCGGCGTCGCTCGCCGACCTCGCGATCGTGACGAGCGACAACCCGCGCTCGGAGGACCCCGAGGCCATCGTCGCCGAGGTGCTCGAGGGCGCCGGGCCCGACGCGGAGGCGATCGTCGACCGCCGCGCCGCGATCGTCCGAGCCGTCGGCGCCGCGCGCGCGGGGGACGTCGTGGTCGTCGCGGGCAAGGGCCACGAGCAGGGCCAGGAGTTCGCAGGCGGCCGCAAGGAGCCCTTCGACGACGTGGCGGTCGCGCGGGACGCGCTCCGGGAGCTCCTCGGCTGATGCGCTCCTGGAGCCCGCAGCAGCTCGCGGAGGCCGCGGGGGCGACCCTCGTCGTCCCCTCCCCGGACGGCGTCCAGCGCTCCCCGTCCGGCGGCGCCGCCGCCGCCGCGCCCGGCACGGTCCAGCACCAGCCGGGGCCGGACCGCGCCTCCATCGACTCGCGGGACGTCGGCCCGGGAGTCCTGTTCGTCGGCCTGCCGGGGGAACGC
>JAOPZO010000457.1 GCA_025964065.1 Solirubrobacterales bacterium
GCGGCGGACTGCACCGGCGCCGGGGCCGGCTCGGGCGCGTCGCGGATGCCCTCGGGCGCCAGCGGGCGGAAGAACTCCTCGCGCAGCGTCACGTCGGCGACGCGGGCGTACACCCCGGGGATGCCCGGGTCCGCGCAGCCCTGCCCGTAGCTCGTCGCGCCGACGAGGAACAGCACGCCGGCGGCGTCCCGCGCGTACATCGGGCCGCCCGAGTCGCCCTGGCAGGAGTCGACGCCGCCCTCCTCGAAGCCCGCGCAGATCTGCGTCTCCGGCTCGAAGCCGCCGAGCGGGGAGAAGATGCTCGGGCCGCCGTAGACCTCCTCGCAGGCCGCGTCGGTCACGAACGGGACCTGCGCCTGCTGCAGGGTCTCCGGGGTGTCACCGCCGGAGGTCGTGACGCCGAAGCCGACGATCTCCGTCGTGCCGGGCGGCGTGGTGTTCGGGTTCCAGAGCGCCTCGAAGCCCTTGCCCGCGATGGGCGTGGGGGTCGCCTTGGCGGGCGCCTCGAGGTGGAGGAGGGTGACGTCGTAGCCCTGGACGCCGAGGTACTCCGTGGGGCCCTCGACGCCGTCGACGACGACGGCCTCGCCGTCCGAGCCGTCCGTCTTGATGCCGTCGACGGTGACCGCGAAGGCGGCCGGCGGGAAGCGCACGGGCGTGGCCACGCCGCCGCCGCCGGTGATGGAGCTGCAGTGGCCGGCGGTGACGACCCACTGGGGGGCGATGAGCGTGCCGGTGCAGCTGAAGGCGTCGGCGATGACGACCTTCGCGACCGACGGGTACTTGCCCGCGGGCGCGTCGGTGCCGCCGACGATGGCCTCGGCCTGCCCCGGGGCGAGCGAGAGCCCGGTGGCGACGGCGAGGACGGAGAGCAGACGGCGGCGCATGGGGACTCCAACGACCCCGGCGCGCAGAACTTGCGGTTGCGGCCGTGGACCGGGCGCGGACGCCGGATCCCCGACGGTTAGGGTTCGCGCCATGGCCAAGACCCCTCAGCTCTACGGCGGCGAGACGGCGAAGGCCGTCGAGAACTTCCCGATCTCCGGCGAACCCGTCCCCGCCGCCGTCATCCACTGGCTCGGGCGCATCAAGGGCGCCGCCGCCCGCGTCAACGCCGACCTCGGGCTGCTCGACGCCGACCTCGCCGCGAAGATCGCGGAGGCCGGCGACGCCGTCGCGCGCGGCGAGCACGACGACCAGTTCCCGATCGACGTCTTCCAGACCGGCTCGGGGACCTCGTCGAACATGAACACGAACGAGGTGCTCGCGACGCTCTCCGGCGCGCACCCGAACGACCACGTGAACTACGGGCAGTCCTCGAACGACGTCTTCCCGTCCGCGGTCCACCTCGCCGCGCTCGACGAGGCGACGAACCGCCTGCTTCCCGCGCTGAAGCTCCTCGAGAAGTCCTTCGCGAAGAAGGGCAAGGCGTTCAAGGACATCGTCAAGGCCGGCCGCACGCACCTCATGGACGCCGTCCCGGTCACGCTCGGCCAGGAGTTCGACGGCTACGCCGCGCAGATGCGCCTCGGCCAGGAGCGCATCGAGTCCGCGCTCGTGCACGTCGGCCAGATCCCGCTCGGCGGCACCGCGACGGGCACGGGCCTGAACACGGACCCGAAGTTCGCCGAGAAGGTCCGCAAGCAGCTCGTCAAGGAGACCAAGCTCAAGCTCATCGCGCCGCCGCTCGACCGCTTCGAGGCGCAGGCCAACCGCGACGCGCTCGTGGAGCTCTCGGGCGCGCTCAAGGTCGTCGCCGTCTCGCTCACGAAGATCGCCCAGGACCTCGCGCTCATGGGCTCCGGCCCGCGTGCCGGCATCGGCGAGCTCTTCCTCCCCGAGCTGCAGAAGGGCTCCTCGATCATGCCGGGCAAGGTCAACCCGGTCATCCCCGAGGTCGTCCTCCAGGTCTCCGCGCAGGTCATCGGCAACGACACCGCGATCACGATCGGCGGCATGCAGGGCCAGTTCGAGCTGAACGTCCGCATCCCGCTCATCGCGCGCAACCTCCTGCAGTCGATCCACCTCCTCACGACGACCTCGACGGTCCTGCGCGAGAAGTGCGTCGACGGCCTCACGGCGAACAGGGAGGGCGCGAAGCGCTCCGCGGAGTCGACGCTCGCGACGGCGACCGCGCTGAACCTCCACATCGGCTACGACAAGGCCGCCGCGATCGTGAAGGAGGCCGCCTCGAGCGGCCGCATGCTGCGCGACGTCGCGCTGGACCAGGGCGTCGACCCCGACGTGTACGACAAGGCGATCGACCTGCGGAAGATCGCCGCGGGCAACGAGCCCTACGGCAAGAAGGCGTAGCTCGCGGATCGTCGTGCGCGGGCCGGGACGCCCGCGCACGACGGACCGCCGCAGGAGCGTTTGCGGCAGGCGGTGGGGCTAGCGGCCGAAGGTCCTGCCCGCGCGGGCGAGCGCGTCGCGCACGACGGCCACGGACGGCTTGGGCCGCCCGTCGTAGAAGAACAGGCCCTTCTGGTTCAGGCCGCGCACGAGGCGGATGTCCGGGACCTGGCGGCGGATGGAGCCGCCGGCGAACGCCGGGGAGACGCCGAAGTCGCGGATGTTCCAGACGAGCATGCCGCTCAGGCCGGCCTCGGCCGCGTAGACCTCGATGTGCCGCCGCATGAGGTCGGCCTGGAAGGCGTAGCCCCCGGGCTTCCCCGTCGGGTTGTCGGAGTTCGACTCCGCCCCGAACTCGGTGACGACCATGATCTTGCCGGGGAACACGCGCTTCATCTCGCGCACGTGCGAGCGGATCGCCCGCGTCACGACCGGCCCGGGCGCAAGGGTCTTCTCGTACCACCCGATGTAGTTCGTGTCGCCGATCGCGTCGATGTTCCTGTACATCGCGCCACCGGGCCGCTTCGGCGGGTGCGCGCCCCACACGTCGAGCGCCACGAGCCGGCCCGGGTCGCGCCGCTTGAGGTCACGGGCGACCGTGTCGATGTAGCCGGCCTGCCCGTCCGGGTGCCCGTCGCCGGCGACCTCGTTCGCGAGGTTCCAGGCGATGATCGACGGGTGGGTCTGCAGTTGGAAGAGCGAGGTCCGCACGCGCTGCTGGGCGGCCCGGCGCATCGCGGCGGTCTTCGAGGTGAAGGCGCCCGGGGCATCGACGGGGCCGACGCCCATCCAGACCATGATCCCGGCGGCGTCGAGGCGCTCGAGCAGCGCCGGGGAGAGCGGGTGCTGCGCGCGGGTGGCGTTCGCGCCGATCGCCTTGAGCTGGCGGACGACCTCGTCCATGTCCTGCGGCAGCAGCGCGTCGCCGCGGCCCGGGGCGTCCTCGTGGAGGGACGCGCCGCGCAGCTGGATCGGCTTGCCGTTCAGCAGGAGGGCGCGGCCGCGCCTGCGCAGCTCCCGCAGCCCGGTGCGGAACTGGTAGCGGGTCTCGCCCGGCACCTCGAACTCGACGTCGTAGAGGCTCGGGCTGTCCGGGGACCAGAGCTCGGCGTCCGGGACCGCGACGGTCGTCGAGACGATCGAGGTCTGGCGCTCGTCGATGCGCAGCGTCGGGAACGTGAACGGGTAGCGCTTGCCGTTGCGCACGAGCGCGCCGCGCGCCGGCACCTCGCGCGCCTCCCCGCGGTTGCGCAGGTGCATCTGCACGTCGACGAGCGCGCCGCCGCCGGGCTCGAGCCGCGTGCGCACGTTGGGCGCGGTGATGTCGGAGCGACCGAGCGGCCGGATCGTGACCTCGCGGTTGATGCCGCCGAAGTTGAACCAGGCGCGGTGGAAGGACTGCCGCTTCAGCTTGAGCGGGTCGCGCCAGTCGGCGCGGACCACGAGCGTGTGCTGGCCCGCGGTGAGCTGCACGGGGAGCTCGAAGGGCTGGTAGACGCCGACGTGGTCGCCGATCGGCTCGCCGTCGACCCACACGTCGGCCTTGTGGTTCACCGACTCGAAGCGCAGCGCGTACGGGCCGTCGGCGGGGACGGTGAGCTTCGTGGAGTACCAGCCCACCGAGCCGCGGAAGGACTCGAGGCCCGCGGAGCCCGTGATGCGCTTCGCGTTCGGCGAGTTCGGCGTGGTGACGGTCGAGCCGGCGAAGGCGCCGGTCGACCAGCCGCGCGTGACGCCGCGGAACTGCTTGTCGCCCCGGAGCGTCCACGGGCCGGTGACCGGGACGCGGCCGTCGACGCCGCCGTAGGCGACGGGCCGCGGCGGCAGGTCCTCCGCGGCCGGGATCGCGGCGCCCCCACCGGGCGCGACGATGACCGTCACGACGCCGGCGGCCACCACTCCCAGTAGCGCCCCCCTCAAGTGCATCCGGCGGAAGGGTAGCCCGCGGGGCGCCGCGGGTGCGTCAGCGCACCGGAGCTCAGACGTTCAGCGCGATGTACTTCGTCTCGAGGTACTCGTGCAGGCCCTCGGGCCCGCCCTCACGGCCGAAGCCCGACGCCTTCACGCCGCCGAAGGGCGCGCCGGCATTCGAGACGAGCCCCTGGTTCAGGCCGATCATGCCGGTCTCGAGCGCCTCGCAGACGCGGAACGCGCGCGTGAGGTCGTTCGTGAAGACGTAGGCGACGAGGCCGTACTCCGTGTCGTTCGCCGCGGCGACGGCCTCCTCGTCGGTGGAGAACGCGCGGACGGGCGCCACGGGCCCGAAGATCTCCTCGCTGAGCACGCGGGCGTCGGCGGGCACGCCGCCGAGGACGGTCGGCTCGTAGAACCAGCCCGCGCCGGGGACGACCCTGCCGCCCGTGAGCAGCTCGGCGCCCTTGGCGACCGCGTCCCGCACGAGCTCGTCGACCGTCGCGCGCTGCGCCTCGTTCACGAGCGGGCCGACGTCGACGCCGTCCTCCGTCCCGCGGCCGATCCGCATCGCGCCCATGCGTTCCGCGAGCTTCCGGGCGAACTCGTCGGCGACGGACTCGTGGACGTGGAAGCGGTTCGCCGAGGTGCACGCCTCGCCGATGTTCCGCATCTTCGCGATCATCGCCCCCGCCACCGCGGCGTCGAGGTCCGCGTCCTCGAAGACGAGGAACGGCGCGTTGCCGCCGAGCTCCATGGAGACCCGGAGCACCTGCTTCGCGGCCTGGCCGATGAGCGTGCGGCCGACCTCGGTCGAGCCGGTGAACGAGAGCTTCCGGGCGCGCGGATCCTCGATCAGCGGTTGCATGACCTTGCCGCTCGACTTCGCGGTGACGACGTTCAGCACGCCGCCGGGGAGCCCGGCCTCCTCCATGATCGACGCGAGCGCGAGCATGGAGAGCGGGGTCTCCTTCGCGGGCTTCACGACCATGGTGCAGCCCGCGGAGACGGCCGGGGCGATCTTCCGCGTGCCCATCGCCATCGGGAAGTTCCAGGGGGTGATGAACAGGCATGGCCCGACGGGCTGGCGCATGGTGAGCACGCGGCCGGCGCCCGCCTCGTTGCGGGAGAAGCGGCCGTCGATGCGAACGGCCTCCTCGGCGTACCAGCGCAGGAAGTTCGCCGCGTAGGTGATCTCGCCCCTCGACTCCGCGATCGTCTTGCCCATCTCGAGCGTCATGAGGAGCGCGAGCTCGTCGACGCGCTCCGTCACGAGGTCGTAGGCACGGTGCAGCACGTCGGCGCGCTCGCGCGGCGCGCTGTCCTTGAACGTCGCGAACGTGTCGTGCGCCGCGGCGAGCGCCGCCATCGCATCCTCCGGCGTCGCGTCGGCGACCGCCGCGATGACCTCACCCGTGGAGGGGTCGCTCACGTCGAGCGTGCCGCCGCCCGTCGCGTCCCGCCAGGCGCCCGCGATGAAGAGCCCCTTCGGGACCTGGTCGACGACGGACGCTTCGCGGGACTCCAGGGTGGCCATGGGGTGAGCATATGCCGGGTGCCGCCTGCCGAAACGTCGCAGGCGGCGGGGGTGCGGGCGCCTAGCTCGAGACGGTCTCCACTCCGAGCTCCTCGGAGATCGCGACGTCGATGGAGTAGTCGATCGGCAGCACGATGAGCGAGGGGACGTCGAGGGTCAGCGCGTGCCGGAGGTGCCTGGCGAACGCGTCGGCGGAGTCGCAGCGCCAGCCCGGCATCCCGAACGCCTCCGCGAGCTTCACGAAGTCCGGGTTCGTGAAGTCGACCCCGAAGTGGCGGCCGAACTTCTTGTCCTGCTTCCAGACGATGGAGCCGTACTGGCGGTTCTCCCAGACGACGTTCACGATCGGCGTCCGCAGGCGCACCGCGGTCTCGAGCTCCTGGCAGTTCATGAGGAAGCCGCCGTCGCCGCTCACCGTGATGACCTTGCGCTCCGGGTGGACCATCTTGGCCGCGATCGCGCAGGGCAGCGCGAAGCCCATGCCGGCCAGGCCGTTGGCGATCATCACCGTGTTGGGCTCGTGCGCGGGGAACATGCGGCCGATCCAGAGCTTGTGGAGGCCGACGTCCGAGATGAGCATGTCCTCGCGCCCCATCGCCTTCCGGATCTCCCACAGCGCGCGCGGGGGCTGGACGGGGAACTGGTCGTCGTCCTTCGCGGCCTCGAAGCGGCCGAGCACGACGTCGCGGAGGCGATGGGAGCCGCCGGGGTGCGGGACGGTGCGGCACTCCTCGGCCAGGCGGCTGAGCACGTGGTAGATGTCGCCGATGAGCTCGACCTCCGGCTGGAAGTGCGCGTCGACCTCGGCCGCGACGGCGTCGATGCAGACCACGTGCTTGTCGCGCCTGGGGTTCCAGTGCTTCGGCGCATGCTCGACGAGGTCGTAGCCGATCGTGATGACCACGTCGGCCTCCTCGAAGCCGGCCATGGCGTAGTCGTGCCGCTGGAGGCCGACGGTCCCGAGCGCGAGCGGCGACTCGTAGTCCAGGAGGCCCTTGCCCATGAACGTCTCCGCGACCTGGATGCCCGTCGCCCGCGCGAACTCGCGGAGGGCGGGAGCGGCGCCCGCGCGCACGACGCCGTTCCCGGCCAGCACGACGGGATTCAGCGCACCCCGGATGAGGTCGGCGGCGCGGAGCAGCTCGCGCGCGCCGGGCTCCGGGAGGACGGGCTTGCGGCGCTCGAGCGGACGGGCGTCGACCTGCATGGAGAGGACGTCCTCGGGCAGCTCGAGGTGGGTGGCGCCGGGCTTCTCGGACTCCGCGACCTTGAAGGCCTTGCGGACGACCTCGGGGATGATCTCCGGGCTCGAGACCCGCGCGTTCCACTTCGTGATGGGGCGGAAGAGCTCGACCAGGTCGATGTACTGGTGGCTCTCCTTGTGCATCCGCTCGACGTCCGCCTGTCCCGTGAGCGCGACGAGCGGCGCACGGTCGAGGTACGCGTCCCCGACCGCGGTGACGAGGTTCATCGCGCCCGGGCCGAGCGTGCCGAGACAGACGCCGGCGCGGCCCGTGAGCCGGCCGTACATGTCGGCCATGTACGCGCCGCCCTGCTCGTGGCGGACCGGGACGAAGCTCACGGACGAGTCCGCGAGCGACTCGTTGAGGTCGAGCGTCTCCTCCCCCGGGATGCCGAAGACGTGCTTCGTCCCCTCGGCTTCCAGGCATTCGACGAACAGGTCACTCGCGCGGCGGGAGCTCATCGCGGGCTACGCTACCCGGCGCAACTCCCCGGCTCCAAGGGGGTTTCGACTCGCTGATGTCCCGGGTACCCCGCACCACTTCCTGCTCGCTCGCCGCGCTCGCCGCCGGGGCCCTGCTGGCCGTCCCGAGCGCCGATGCGGCGACCCGCCTGGTCGTGAAGGGCGCGGGCTTCGGCCACGGCGTCGGGATGAGCCAGTACGGCGCGTTCGGCTTCGCGAAGAACGGCCGGACGTACAAGCAGATCCTGGGCCACTACTACACGGGCACGCAGCTCGGGACGCTCACGACGAACGCCGAGGTCACCGTCCTGCTGCGCTCGAGCAAGAGCGCCGCGTTCACCGGCGCCTCGCGCATCGGCGACCGTGAGCTCGACCCGGCGAAGGCCTACTCCGTCGTCGAGAAGGCCGGCCGCGTCGTGCTGCGCAGCCCCGAGGGGCGCGCGCTCGTCGAGTACGCCGGCCCGGTGCGGATCGCGAACGGCGGGGCGCCCGTGAAGCTCATGGGCCGGGGGCCGAACGCGGTGCGCGACGGGCGCTTCCGCGGGAGCCTCGAGTTCCGGCCCTCGGGGGGCTCGCTCCTCGTGATCAACGCGCTCGGCCTCGAGGACTACGTCCGCGGCGTGGTCGCCGGCGAGAGCCCGGCCTCCTGGCCCGCCGACGCGCTCAAGGCGCAGGCCGTCGCGGCGCGCACCTACGCGCTCGCGACCTCGAAGAACGGCAACGGCTTCCAGCAGTACGCGGACACCCGCTCGCAGGTCTACGACGGCGTGGCGGGCGAGACCGCGACGACGGACGCCGCGATCGCCGCGACCTCCCGCGAAGTCGTGACGTTCCTCGGCAAGCCGATCGTCGCCTACTTCTTCTCCACCTCCGGCGGCCGGACCGAGAACGTCGAGTTCGGCTTCCCGGGCGCCGCGCCGCAGCCCTACCTCAAGAGCGTCGAGGACCCGTTCGACGACGCCTCCCCGAAGCACCGCTGGCGCTTCTCGTTCACCTTGCCGCAGGCGGAGCGGAGGCTCGGCGGCCTCTTGAAGGGGAAGCTCAAGTCGATCAGGGTCACGAAGCGCGGCGTCTCGCCCCGCATCGTGAGCGCGAAGGTCGTCGGCTCCCGCGGCTCCACCGTCGTGAACGGCGCGACGCTCCGCGCGCGCTTCGGCCTGTTCGACTCGTGGGCGACGTTCACGACGATCGGCGCGAAGGTCACGAAGCCGCCGAGGGACGCGCCGGCAGCGGAGCCGGCCGCGCCCGCCTCGCCGTCCGGCGGCGCCG
>JAOPZO010000459.1 GCA_025964065.1 Solirubrobacterales bacterium
TCACGGCGCTCGCCGCGGAGCGCCTGCGCCCCGCGGCGGTGGACGCGGACGCCGCGTGCGCCGCGCCCGCCCCGGTGCTCGCGAGCGCGAACGAGATGGGCGTGAGCGTCCTCGGGGTCCCGGAGGAGCTCGGTGGCGTCGTCGAGGAGCGCTCCGCGGTGACCGCGGTGCTCGTCGCCGCCGCGCTCGCGCACGGTGACATCGGCCTCACGGTGGCCGCGCTCGCGCCGGGCGCCGTCGCCACGGCGATCGGCCTGTGGGGCGACGAGGAGCAGCAGGCGACCTACCTGCCGGCGTTCACCGGCGACGAGGTCGTCCCGGCCGCCCTCGCGGTGCTCGAGCCGCAGCCGCTCTTCGACCCGTACGCACTGCGCACGACCGCGCGGAAGACCGCGGACGGCTTCGTGCTCACCGGCGCGAAGGCGCTCGTGCCGCGCGGCGCCGAGGCGGAGCTGCTCGTCGTCGCGGCGGAGCTCGAGGGCCGCGGCCCCGCGCTCTTCCTCGTGGAGTCGGGCACCCCGGGCATCACCGTGACGGCCGAGCCCGCCATGGGCCTGCGCGCCGCGGCGACCGCGACGCTCACGTTCCAGGAGGTCGCGCTCCCCGCGGGCGCGCTGCTCGGCGGCGCCGACCCGGCGGTCTACGCCGAGTGCATCGACCGGGCCCGCATCGCCTGGTGCGCGCTGAGCGTCGGCTGCGCCAAGGCCGTCCTGGACTACGTCATCCCCCACGTCAACGAGCGCGTCGCGTTCGGGGAGCCCATCTCGAACCGGCAGGCCGTGGCGTTCATGGTCGCCGACATCGGGATCGAGCTCGAGGGCATGCGCCTGACGACGCTCCGGGCGGCCTCGCGTGCCGACCTCGGAAAGGACTTCGGCCGCGAGGCGGCGCTCGCGCGCGTCCTCTGCGCCGAGAAGGGCGTGCGGATCGGCTCCGACGGCGTCCAGCTGCTCGGCGGCCACGGCTACGTGAAGGAGCACCCGGTGGAGCGCTGGTACCGGGACCTGCGGGCGACGGGCGTCATGGAGGGCGCCCTGCTCGTCTGACCCCGCGGGTCAGGCCACCGGCACACGTCCTGATGCAAGAACTCAACTCCTGATCGGTTCCAGAATGTTCAACCTCGAAGTCCCCAGGAAGTTCGCCCCGCTGATCGGCCAGGCCCACCAGGTCGCCGAGGAGGTCCTGCGGCCCATCTCGCGCCGCTACGACACCCAGGAGCACGCCCGGCCGAAGGAGCTCGACATGCTCGCGGCGCTCATCGACGGCATGGAAGCCGGCGGTGGCTCGGGCGGGGCCGGCGCGTCCGGCGTCCGGCGCTCCGCGAGCGAGGCCACGAACGGCGCGACCCCGGAGAACCGCAACGGCTCGAACCTCTCCACGGCCCTCTCGGTCATGGAGATGTGCTGGGGCGACGTCGGCCTGCTGCTCTCCATCCCGCGCCAGGGGCTCGGCAACTCCGCGATCGCGTCCGTCGCCGACGACGAGCAGCTCGCGCGCTACGAGGGCCGCTGGGCCGCCATGGCGATCACGGAGCCCGAGGCCGGCTCGGACTCCGCGTCCATCCGCACGACCGCACGACTCGACGGCGACCACTACGTCCTCAACGGCGAGAAGATCTACGTCACCGCGGGCGAGCGGGCCGACCTCGTCGTGGTCTGGGCGACGCTCGACCGGGACGCGGGTCGCGCGGCGATCAAGTCGTTCGTGGTCGAGCGCTCGAACCCCGGGATGGTCCTCGACCGGCTCGAGCACAAGCTCGGGATCCGGGCCTCGGACACCGCCGCGTTCCGTCTCGAGGACTGCCGGGTGCCGAAGGAGGACCTCCTCGGCTCCCCGGAGATCAACACGGGCGCGGGCTTCGGCGGCGTCATGCAGACGTTCGACAACACCCGGCCGCTCGTGGCCGCGATGGCCGTCGGCGTCACCCGCGCCTGCCTGGAGCTCACCTACGAGCAGCTCACGGCGGCCGGCCACCCGATCGACCGCGCGCGGCCGCTCATGGCCCAGAGCGCGGCCGCGGCGAAGTACCTCGCGATGGAGGCCGACTACGAGGCCGCGCGCCTGCTGACGATGCAGGCGGCGTGGATGGCCGACAACGCCCGCCCGAACTCGCTCCAGGCCTCCATGGCCAAGGCGAAGGCGGGGCGCACCGGGGTCGACGTGGCCCTGGGCTGCATCGAGCTCCTCGGCGCGGTCGGGTACGGCGAGAGCGAGCTGCTCGAGAAGTGGGCGCGCGACGTGAAGATCCTCGACCTGTTCGAGGGGACCCAGCAGATCCAGCTGCTCATCGTGGCCCGCCAACTGCTCGGGAAGAGCTCGGCCGAGCTGAAGTAGCGATCCGCGCGTCGGCCGCCGGGTCCGCCCGGCGGCCGAACCACGGCTCGAGGATCCGGTCGAAGCGCGGCTGGACGGTCGTCCGGGTCCGAAGCACCATGAACCGGCGGGACGTGCCCCGCGGCGTGGCAGAATGCCGCCCATGCCCCATCCGCGCGCGCTGCTCCTGGCGCTCCTCGCCCTGCTCCTGCTCCCCGCCGTCGCCCTCGGGCACGCGGAGCGCGCGACGTTCTACCCCGAGCACGACAAGGGGGCGCTGCCCGCGATCGGGGCGTCGAAGGGGCGCACGCTCATCGTCTGCAAGCAGGACTCCTCCAAGCGCGTCCGGCAGATCTTCCGGGGCAGCGGCCCGAAGACCACCCGCCTGCGCAAGGGCCGCCTCAGGCAGGTCCGCAAGTGCAAGTTCGCCCACGTGCAGCGGGCCGTCGACGCCGCCCGCTCCGGCGACCGGATCCTCCTGCTGCCCGGGGTCTACCGCGAGGAGCCCTCCCGCGCGCTGCCCGTCCGCGACCCGAAGTGCGAGAGCCCGGCCCACTGGGAGTCCTCGGGCGACAACCACCAGGAGGACGGCCGGGTCCCGACCTACCTCCACCAGGTGGACTGCCCGAACTCGCGGAACCTCATCGCGGTCATCGGCGACTCGATCACGGACGCGGACAAGGCCTGCGACCAGAAGTGCAACCTGACCATCGAGGGGCTCGGGCGCCAGGCGCGCGACGTCGTCCTCGAGGGCGACCGCAGGAAGCAGGACGTCCTGCGCGTGGACCGCGCCGACGGCTTCCAGCTCCGCAACGTCACCGTCGAGCAGGGCGCGTACAACAACGTGGACCTCGTGGAGGTCAACGGCTTCCGGCTCTCGAAGCTCGTCTCCCGCTGGGCCTCGCACTACGGCGTGCTCACCTTCACCTCGGACAACGGGCTCTATGAGGACATCGAGGCCTACGGCTCGGGCGACTCGGGCGTCTACCCCGGCTCGGGCCCCGAGCTCCACTGCAGGGGCTACGGCATCGAGATGCGCCGCATCAACTCCTACGGGAACACGCTCGGCTCCTCGGGCACCGCGGGCAACGGCACCTGGACGCACGACTCGCGCTTCCACGACAACGCCGCCGGCATCGCGAACGACTCCTTCGCCCCCGGCCACCCGGGCATGCCGCAGGACTGCTCGAAGTGGACGGACAACCGGATCTCCTCGAACAACCTGAACCTCTTCGAGGATGCGAACGAGGCCTACTGCATCCGCACCCCGTTCGAGCAGCGCCGCAAGGAGGTCGTCTGCCCCGTCTTCCAGGTCGTCGTCGGCGTCGGCTTCATGCTCTACGGCGTCAACGAGAACCTCTTCACGGGCAACCGGATCTGGGACCAGCACCGCAGCGCCGTGCGCCTCTTCGGCGTCCCGGCCGCCGCTCGCGGCGAGATGGACCCGACGAAGGCCTACGACACCTCCCACGGCAACCGCTTCACGGGCAACGTCTTCGGCGTGCGGCCCGACGGGACCCCGGACCGCAACGGCGTCGACGTCTTCTGGGACGAGCAGGGCATCGGCAACTGCTGGGAGGGCAACACCACGGCGAAGGGCGCCGCGGTGACCTCCGACCCGCCCAAGCTGCCGACCTGCAGGGGCGGCGGCTCGACGAACCCGCTCGGCAACTCGCTGAAGCTCGCCGCGGACCTCCCCTGCATCCAGTGGCACCCGACGAGGAACCCCGACCCGCCGGGCTGCGACTGGTTCACGACGCCCGAGGACCCGGGCGACGGCCCGAGCACGCGCACGGCCTTCCGCGCGGCCTCGCCGCTCGCCTCGCTGGCCCCGGTGAGCGTGACGCAGCGGGTCGCCCCCGCGGCGCCCGGCACCTCCGCGCAGGGCCCCCTGCGCTGGAAGGGCACGCCGCAGGCCGCCCGGCCCTCGGCCCTGCCGGCCGACCGCCTGGTGACCGGCCGCCTCGAGAACACCTCCTCGATGGCGCTCCCGCTCGACACGGTGCGTGCGCGGGTGCTCGACGACGCGGGCCGCACCGTCCGGGGCACGAGCTCCTTCGCCGCAGGCTTCTCCCACGGCCTCTACGGCGCGGGCGTCGCACCGAAGGAGGCCATGCCGGACTTCCAGGCCCGCCGCCTGGGCGTCCGCACGGTCCTGCAGCCCGGCGAGAGCGTCCCGTTCACCGTCGCCTGGCGGGCGACGCCCGGCACCACGGCGCCGACCCGCGTCGACTTCGGCGAGGCCGTCGTGGGGCTGCCCGCGACGGACTGAGCGCTCACCCGTCGGCGGGGCGACGGCACGACCCGGCGCGTTGGCCACCAACGCGCCGGGAGGAGCTCCGGCGCGCCCACCGAAGCGCGGTGGGGTGCGGCTCACGACGACGGCGCTGGCGATGCTCCTCGGGCTGGCCCTCTGGGCCGCGAGCGCCCGGGCGGTGGGCAGCCCGCAGGTGGCGGCACTCCAGGTCGGTCTCCGGGCCGCGGGGACCTACGGCG
>JAOPZO010000464.1 GCA_025964065.1 Solirubrobacterales bacterium
CCGCCGCGCCCCCGGCGCCCCCCGCGCCGGACCCGGAGCTCGCGGACGTGCTCGAGCTCCCGCGGCGCGACGGGGACGCCACGCGCCGCAAGGGCACCTCGTGAGCGTCGTCGCGGTGCTCAAGGGCGGGCGCTCCCTCGAGCGCCAGGTCTCGCTGCAGAGCGGCGCCCGCGTCGAGGACGCGCTGGAGCGCCTCGGGCACGAGGTGCACGGCATCGACGTCGACCACGACCTCGTCCGCCGGCTGCGGGAGCTCGCGCCCGACGTGGCGTTCGTGGCGCTCCACGGGCGCGACGGCGAGGACGGGACGGTCCAGGAGCTCCTCGAGGTTCTCGGCATCCCCTACACGGGCTCGGGCGTCAGCGCCTGCGTCCGCGCGTCGGACAAGGTCCTCGCGAAGCACGAGATGCGCGACGCGGGAATCCCGACGCCCGACTCGCTCTCGTTCAACGAGACGGCGTTCAAGGAGCTTGGCGCCGCCGACGCGCTCGGCGCCATCGAGGAGCGGCTGGGCTTCCCGCTCGTCGTGAAGCCCGCGGACCAGGGCTCGGCGCTCGGCATCAAGTTCGCCGCCGCCGCCGCGGAGGTCCCGGCCGCGCTCGTGGCGGCGTTCTCGTACTCCACGAAGGTCCTGCTCGAACGGCACGTCGCCGGCCACGACCTCGCGGTCTCCGTGCTCGACGGGGTCGCGCTGCCGATCGTCGAGGCCGTCCCCGTCGACGGCCAGGCCTACGACTTCACCGCCCGGTACACGATCGGCCGCACGGACTTCGTCTGCCCCGCGGACCTCCCGGACGACGTCACCGCGCGCGCACAGGAGCTCGCGGTGCGGACTCACGAGCTGCTCGGCTGCCGCGGCTTCTCGCGGGTCGACCTCATGCGGGACCACGCCACGGGCGAGCTGTGGGTCCTCGAGGTCAACGCGATCCCCGGCCTGACCGACACGAGCCTGCTCCCGCAGGCCGCGGACGCCGCGGGCATCGGCTTCGACGAGCTCGTCGGCCGGATCCTCGCGCTCGCCGGGTAGGGCCGCCGCTCGCCCCCTGCCCCCCGGGCGGGCCTCCACATCGAGGTTCGGACGCCGAAGGGCGGCGTCCGGCGCCTCGTCCGGCCGGGCGCCTGAGCGCTCGGACCGGGAAGCGCGGCCCTACTCGGCCCCGAAATCCTCCGGGGTCACCTGGTCGAGGAACTCCTTGAAGCGGTCCACGACCTCCTCGGTGTCCTCCACCTCGTGCTCGAACTCGATCGCGGACTCCGCGATGACCTCCTCGGCGGCGAAGATCGGCGCGCCGGAGCGCACGGCGAGGGCGAGCGCGTCGCTCGGGCGCGAGTCGACCTCGATGTCGCGGCCGGCGACTTGGAGCGTGATCGAGGCGAAGAACGTGTTGTCGCGCAGCTCGGTCACGGAGACCTGCGTGCACTTCACCTCGAGCTCGCCGAGCACGTCGACGATGAGGTCGTGCGTCATGGGGCGCGGCGTGGTCGCGCCCTGCAGCTTCATCAGGATCGCGGCGGCCTCGGGATGGCCGATCCAGATCGGCAGGAACTTGTTCGAGTCGACCGTCTTCAGAAGCACGATCGGCTGCTTGCCGACCATGTCGAAGCTCACGCCGTAGATGACCATCTCCTGCATGTGGCCCGGAGTGTAGACGCCGGGGGCGGGCCTCTACGGCGGAGGGTGGCGAAGAGCCCCTCGAACGCGGAAGGCCCCGTGATGACGGGGCCTTCGGAAGTGGGCGATCCAGGATTCGAACCTGGGACCTCCTCCTTATCAGAGAGGCGCTCTAACCAACTGAGCTAATCGCCCGCAGCCGGCGCTGGGCACCGGGGTCGCGAAGTGTAGCGAGGGTCGCCGCGCTCCGGCGTGCCGCTCGGCCGCCTCAGCGGCGGATGGCGGCGAGCGCTTCCCGATGATCGGCGCAGGCCCACGGCGGGCCGTCGTCGTCGGGATCCCGGAGCGGTGCGTCGAGCAGCAGTGCGCGGAAGTCGAGCCCGGGCAGCGGCTCCAGGGCGAGGGCCACGCGGGCGCCGTCCGCGGTGCACCATGCCGAGCGCTGCTCGCTGCGGAGGAACGCGGCCGTGATCGGCACGTCGAGGTCCTCGCTGCCCTCCATCAGGAGCAGTCGCGCCTCGCGCGCCTGCAGGACACGCACGATCCGGTCGAGGTTGCGCGCGTAGCCGGCCACGACGACCTCGGCGGGTCCGACCACCACGAGCTCGACCCCGGCCCGCAGCAACATCATGATCCCGCGCCCGACCGGGCTGACCACCGCCGTCTCCATGGGGCGAGTCTCGCCCGGCGCGTCGCGCGGGCCAAGCGGTGCAAGCGACCGTGCGGGCCGCCGAGCACCGGCCACGGCGGGCACGCCGGCGAACCGGGGTGCGCGGCCCGATCGTGAGGCACCCACGGCGCAGGGGCGGATCGCCCTCGCGGATGGCCTCGTCGCGGTGGTGGCGCTTCAGCCGCGGGCGACGCGGGCCGCGAGCGCCAGCGCCTCGTCCGGCGAGGCGAAGGCGAGCTCCACCTTGTAGCCGGCGCCACGAGGGCGGACGCGGACGTCCGTGCCGAGCGCCGCCCCGAGCGCGTCGGCGATCTCGCTCATGGCGGCCTGCTGGTCGGGGTGCACCGGGGCGCGCCCCGGGCTCGCCCCCCGGGGGCCCGAGGCCTCGCCGGCCTCGCGGTC
>JAOPZO010000471.1 GCA_025964065.1 Solirubrobacterales bacterium
AGCCCGGCGTCCCCGGCCTGCAGAAGACCTTCGCGTTCGCCGGCTCCTACGGCGACGGCCTCCACGTCATCGACGTCACCGACCCGGCGAACAGCGCCCTCGTCGCCACCTGGGACTGCTCGATCTCCCAGGGCGACGTGCAGCTCTTCCAGCGCGCCGACCTCGGCGGCCGCTGGTTCGTGACCTTCACCCAGGACGACGGCTACGACACGGACCCGGCGTCCGCGTGCTTCGAGGACCTGAAGGCCGACGGCGTCGACGTCGGCGACGGCTCCGGCACCTTCATCGCGGACGTCACCGACCCGTTCGCGCCGAAGACGGTCTCGTTCATGCCGTTCGCGCAGGGCTCGCACAACATGACCGTGCACCCGTCGGGCAAGTACCTCTACAACTCGAACTCCGACCTCATCACGAGCCTGCTGCCCGCGATCGAGATCGCGGACATCACGGACGTCGAGCACCCGAAGAGCGTGGGGGAGGTCGAGCTCAAGTCGTTCCCCGGCCTCGGCACGGAGTCCCACGACATCACGTTCAACGCGGACGGCACCCGGGCCTACAGCGCGGCGCTCTCCCACGGCGAGGTCCTCGACACGACGGACCCGGCGAAGCCCTCGAGCATCGGCACCGTCGTCGACCCGGCCGTGAACGTCTGGCACCAGGCCGACCCGATCAGCATCGAGGACCCGACGCTCGGCAAGCGGGACTTCCTCATCGTCGAGGACGAGTTCGCCGGGGCGATCGGGACGGGCCAGTGCCCCAACGGCGGCGTCCACGTCTACGACATCACGGGCGACCTCGAGAAGACCCCGCTGAAGGTCGGCTACTGGAACATCGACGACACCGGGCTCACGAGCGACGGCTCGGGCCTCGTCATCGACGGTGGCGGCACCTGCACCGCGCACGTCTTCCAGCTCCACCCGGAGCAGCAGCTCATGACGATCGCGTACTACAACGGCGGGGTGCGGGTCGTCGACCTGACCGCGCTCGTCGGCGTCTCGCTCGGCAAGGCCGGCATGGGCATGAAGGAGGTCGGCTCCTACCGCTTCGAGGACTCGAACACGTGGGCCGTGAAGACGCCCGTCGCGAGCCGTGACGGCTTCTTCCTCTACGGCAACGACCACCGTCGCGGCTTCGACGTCTACGCCTGGACCCCCGGCGCTCCGAGCTCCCCGCGCGCCGCCGGCCGCTGGTTCACGCCGGAGCAGGCGCTGCAGCGGATGGCCGGCCTGCGGCGCGCCGCGAGCGCCGGCGGCGGCCTGCGGCGCGGCTTCGTCTGCGTGCTGCCCGGGGGCAGGGCGTCCTGACCCGACCGTAGACTCGAGCGCCACGTGCCCCCGAGCCTGCGCAACGACCCCATCGCCGAGGCGCGGCGCCATTGGGCCGACCGCTGGGGCGAGGAGGCCGCGCAGTCCATGGCGGCCATCACCTCGATCGTCCGCGCGCAGCAGCTGCTGCTCTCCCGCTACGAGGAGCTCCTGAAGCCGTTCGGGGTGACCTTCGCCCGCTACGAGCTGCTCCAGCTCCTGTCCTTCACGCGCACGGGGGAGCTCCCGGTCGGGAAGATCGGCGAGCGCCTGCAGGTCCACCGCAGCTCGGTCACGAACGCCGTGGACAAGCTCATCGCCCAGGGGCTCGTGACCCGCCGGCCGCACCCGGAGGACGGCCGCGCGAGCCTCGTCGCGATCACCCCCGAGGGGCGGGGGGTCGCGGCGCGGGCGACGGAGGTGCTGAACGCGGAGGAGTACGCCGTCAAGGCGCTGGCGCCCGAGGACCGCGAGGCGCTGACCCGGATCCTGGGCACGCTCCGGCGTGACGCCGGGGACTTCATCGGCTAGGATAGGCGGACGTCCACCTAGTTTGTCCCCGCGAGCGAGCCGAGGCCCATGCCGACCACCGTCCCCACCACCCACGACGAATGGGCCGCTGCGTACAAGCTCGCGCCCGAGCGCGACACGAGCTTCACGACCCTCTCGGGTGAGGCGGTCCGCCCGCTCTACACCGCGGACGACCTGCCTGCGGAGGACCGCATCGGCCTCCCCGGCCAGTTCCCGTATACGCGCGGCGTCTACCCGTCGATGTACCGCGGCCGGCTCTTCACGATGCGGCAGTTCGCGGGCTTCGGCACCGCGGAGGAGACGAACGAGCGCTTCCGCTACCTCCTCGACCACGGCCAGACCGGGCTCTCGACCGCGTTCGACATGCCCTCGCTGATGGGGCACGACTCCGACTCGCACCTCTCGCTCGGCGAGGTCGGCCGCGAGGGGGTCGCCATCGACACCGTCGATGACATGCAGACGCTCTTCAAGGGCATCAAGCTCGACGAGGTCTCCGTCTCCTTCACGATCAACGCGCCCGCGGCGATCATGCTCGCGTTCTACGTCGTGGCCGCCGAGCGGCAGGGCGTCTCGCCCGACAGGCTCAACGGGACGATCCAGGCGGACATCCTCAAGGAGTACATCGCCCAGAAGGAGTGGTGCTTCCCGATCGACGAGGCGATGCGCCTGCTCGGGGACATGATCGAGTACTCCACGAACGAGATGCCGCGGTTCAACTCCGTGTCGATCTCGGGCTACCACATCCGCGAGGCCGGCTCGACGGCCGCCCAGGAGCTGGCCTTCACGCTGAAGAACGGCCTGACCTACGTCGAGGAGGCGATCGCGCGCGGCCTCGACGTCGACACGTTCGCCCCGCGCCTCTCCTTCTTCTTCAACGCGCAGATCGACTTCTTCGAGGAGATCGCGAAGTACCGGGCCGCACGCCGCATCTGGGCCCGCGAGCTGCGCGACACGTACGGCGCGAAGGACCCGAAGTCCTGGCTCATGCGCTTCCACACGCAGACGGCCGGCGTCTCCCTGACCGCCCAGCAGCCGCTGAACAACATCGTCCGCACGGCGATCGAGGCGCTCGCCGGCGTCCTCGGCGGCACTCAGTCCCTGCACACGAACTCCTACGACGAGGCGCTCGCGTTGCCGACGGAGGAGGCCGTGCGGATCGCGCTGCGCACGCAGCAGATCATCGCCCACGAGACGGGCGTGACGAACACGATCGACCCGCTCGGCGGCTCCTACGCGGTCGAGGCGATGACGGACGCGATCGAGGCCAAGGCCTATGAGTACTTCGCGAAGATCGACGAGCTCGGCGGCATGGTCCAGGCCGTGAAGCTCAACTACCCGCAGCGCGAGATCGCCGACGCGAGCTACGAGCTCCAGGCCGAGATCGACGCGGGCCGGCGCGTGATCGTCGGCGTGAACAAGTACACCGAGGGCGACGACGGCCTCACCCCGTACCTCAAGATCGACCCGACGCTCGAGGGCAAGCAGGTCGCTCGCGTGAAGGAGATCAAGGCCGCCCGGGACGGCGCCGAGGTCGAGCGCTGCCTCGCCGCGCTGAAGGAGTGCGCGGCGGACCCGAAGCGCAACCTCATGGCCCCGCTGATCGAGGCGGCCCGCGCCCACGTCTCCGAGGGCGAGATGGTCCACGCGCTCCAGGAGGTCTGGGGCGACTACACGGAGTCGCCGGTCTTCTGATCGTGCGGCCGCGGCACCCCTCCAGGGCGGCGCGTGGGCGCCGCCCTAGCGGCGCACGCCCCGGGGCGCGGGGCGGC
>JAOPZO010000478.1 GCA_025964065.1 Solirubrobacterales bacterium
GGCGCGCGCCAGCCCTCGAGCGCACGGACGGTGACGGTGACGGCGGACATCCCCGCAGGCTAGGCCACTTGACGCGAAGTGGCCCGAACGCGACGGGCGGTGGCCGCCGCCCGCCCGTCGTCGTACCTTCTGGGCATGCGCCGCCTCCTCCTCGCCCCGCTCACCGCCACCGTGATCGCCCTCGCGGGCTGCGGGGACGACGGTGAGGACACCGCGTCGGTCGCGACGCCCGCTGCGCCCGCCGCCTCCGCCCCGGCGGAGACGCCCGCGCCGGAGGCCGAGGCGCCCGCCGCAGGCGACCGCGTCGAGATCGGCATGAAGGGGCTGCAGTTCGAGCCGAAGGACGTGACGGTCCAGGCCGGCACGACGGTGACCTGGCAGAACAACGAGGACATCCCGCACAACGTGGTCGCGGAGGAGGGTGCCGACTTCGAGTCGGACACCTTCGGCCGCGACGGGACCTTCGAGTTCACCCCCGAGGAGGCCGGCACGATCGCCTACGTGTGCACGCTCCACCCGGGCATGGAGGGCACCCTCACCGTCGAGGGCTGAGCCCGAAGCCGCGGAGCGCCAGCAGCGCCTTCTCCCCGAGCGTGCCCGGCTTGGGGAGGAGGCCGAGCTGGATCGCGGCGTCGTAGCGGTCGCAGAACACCCGGACACGGAAGAGCGCGTCCCCGGCCTCCGCGAGCTCGCAGTAGAGGACGCACTGCACGACGACGAAGCGCTTCGTCGGCGGCAGGCCCTCGAGCTCCCCCGAGTTCGTCCCGACGACCTTCACGGGCGCGGCGACGAAGCGGCCGTCGGTGAGCCGCTCGCCCGAGCGGTCCGCGCGGACGTCCGGGAAGCCCGCCCACAGGCGCTCCGCGTGGCGTCCGATCGCGTCCGGGCCCTGGAGCGGCTCGCCGCAGAACGGGTCCTCGTAGTGCACGTCGGGCGTGCACGTCTCCTCGAAGGCCGTGGTGTTCCGGGCGGTCCAGGCGGCCTGGAACGCATCGAGGACCGCGTCGGCGCCCGTCATCCGAAGGACGGCAGGCCGGCGTCGGGCGTCGAGGCCTCGGCGTAGAGGCGGCGCGGGATGCGCCCGGCGCCCCGCGCGAGGCGGCCGCCCTCCACCCCGGCGCGGATGGCGAGCGCCATCGCGGTCGGGTCCTGCGCGCGGGAGATCGCGCTCGCGCACAGCACCGCGTCGCAGCCGAGCTCCATCGCGAGCGCGGCGTCGCTCGCCGTTCCGACTCCCGCGTCGAGGACGACCGGGACCTTCGCCTGCTCCACGATGAGGCCGATGTTGTACGGGTTGCGGATGCCCATCCCGGAGCCGATCGGGGAGCCGAGCGGCATCACCGCGGCGCAGCCCACGTCCTCCAGGCGCTTCGCGAGGACGGGGTCGTCCGTGGTGTACGGGAGGACGACGAAGCCCGCGGCGACGAGCTCCTCCGCGGCGGCGAGCAGCTCGACCGCGTCGGGAAGGAGCGTCCGCTCGTCCCCGATGACCTCGAGCTTCACGAGATCCGTCCCGAACGCCTCGCGGGCGAGCTTCGCGGTGAGGACCGCGTCGCGCGCGGTGAAGCAGCCCGCGGTGTTCGGGAGCAGCTCCACCCCGGCCGCGTCGAGGACGTCCACGAGCGAGCCGCGCTGCGCGGGGTCGATGCGCCGCAGCGCGACCGTCACGAGCTCCGTGCCGCTCGCCCCGATCGCCTCCGCGAGCGCCTCGAGGCGCGGGAAGCCGCCCGTGCCGAGCAGCAGCCGGCTCTTGTACGTGCGCGTGCCGATGACGAGCGGGTCGGTCGCGGTCTGCGTCATGGGCTCCACGTCAGCCGCCCTGCACCGCGGTGAGGACCTCGACGTGCGCGTCGTCCGCGAGGAGGAACGTGGACCACTCCGCGCGGGGCACGACCTCGGCGTCGACGGCGACGGCGACGCCGCGCGCCGCCTCGTCGAGGCCGAGCACGTCGAGCATCGCGCGCACGGTGCTGCCGGGCTGCACCAGGCCGTTCGGGTGGCCGTTGACGGCGATCACGCCGCGGCCCTCGGGGTGGCGAAGCGGCCCGGGGCGAACGCCGGGTCGAAGGGCTCACCCTCGAGGAGGTACGCCGCGACGAGCTCCGCGGTGACGGGCGCGAGCAGCACGCCGCTGCGGTGGTGGCCCGTCGCGAAGAGGACGCCGTCCAGCTCGCCGAGCAGCGGCGCGTTGTCGGGGGTGCCGGGGCGCAGGCCGGCGATGGTCTCCGTGACCTCGAGCTCGAGCACGCCCGGGACGAGCTCGATCGCGTCGCGGAGGAGCTCGTACAGGCCGCCCGCGGTGAGCGCGGTGTCGAAGCCCTGCTCCTCGACCGTCGCACCCACGACGAGCGAGCCGTCCTCGCGCGGGACGAGGTAGCCGCCCTCGTAGCGGACGGGCCGATCCAGCAGCGGCGCCTCGCCGGGGCGGGAGCGGAGCCGGAGCGTCTGCCCCTTCACGGGCCGGACCGGAATCGCGGGGACGCCCGGGATCCCGCCGGACCAGGCGCCGCCGCAGACGACGATCCGCTCCGCGAGGACGGTCTGGCGCCCCTCGATCTCGATGCCCTCGCCGGGCATCACCGCGCTGACCTCCTGGCCGACGCGGTACTCCACGCCCGCGCGGGCGGCGGCGACGGCGAGCGCGGCGGTGAGGCGGCGCGGGTCGGCGGTGTGGTCGTCCGGGGCGAGGAAGGCGGCGCGGAGGCTCGGCGCGAGCGCGGGCTCGAGGCGGCGCGCGGCGCTCGGAAGCAGGCGCTCCACGCGAAGGCCCAGGCGCTCGCGGAGCTCGAGCTCGCGCTCGAGCGCCTCCGCCTCGTCCCGGTCGCGGGCGACGACGAGCGTGCCGCTCGTGCGGTAGCCGACCGCCTTGCCCGAGACGTCCTCGAGCTCCTGCGCGAAGGCCTGCCAGCCGCGCGCGGAGCGGAGGCCGAGCTCGAGGAGCGCGCGCTCGCCGGGGTCCGCTTCGGCGACGGGGGCGAGCATGCCGGCGGCGACGTGCGAGGCGCCCCGGCCGAGGTCGCCCTTGTCGACGAGCACGACGGACAGGCCGCGCTGGCGCGCGCGCCAGGCGACCGCGAGGCCGATGGCCCCGCCGCCGAGCACGGCGACGTCGTGGCGATCTTCGTAGGCATGGGGCACGGCTCCCGCGAGGGTACCGCCGGGGCGGCGGGGCGGCGGGGCGGCGGGGCGGC
>JAOPZO010000012.1 GCA_025964065.1 Solirubrobacterales bacterium
CTGCTCAAGGCGGTCGCGCCCGCCGCGCTCGGCGGCGAGGCGCGCGGGCACGTCGTCGGCGTCACGGGCCCGCCCGGCGCCGGGAAGAGCTCGCTGCTCTCCGAGCTCGTGCGCACCTGGCGCGGCCTGGAGCGCACGGTCGCGGTCCTGGCGGTCGACCCGTCCTCGCGCCGCACGGGCGGCTCGCTGCTCGGCGACCGCGCCCGCATCGTCTTCGACCCCACGGACCCCGGGACGTTCATCCGCTCCACCGCGGCCGGCGGGCGCCTGGGCGGCCTCGCTCCCGCCACGCGCGCGGCGGCCCACGCGCTCGCGGCGGCGTTCGACGTCGTGGTCATCGAGACCGTCGGCGTCGGGCAGTCCGAGGTCGAGGTCGCCGATGTCGCCGACACGGTCGCGGTCATCGTCCAGCCCGGCTCGGGCGACGCGCTGCAGTTCCTCAAGTCGGGGATCATGGAGGTGCCGGACGTCCTCGTCGTCACGAAGGCCGACCTCGGCGACGTCGCGATGCGCGCCCGCCGCGACCTCGCGGCCGCGCTGCGCTCCATCGGGGAGCGGAGCACGAAGGTCGTCGCGGTCTCGAGCGTCTCCCCCGTCCGCGGCATGGACGACCTCGTCGCCGCGCTCGACGCGCACCGGGCCACGCTCGACCTGCCCGCCGTGCGCCGCGAGAAGCGCCGCGCGAGCGCCCTGGCCGACTTCGCCGCGGAGCACGGGGAGCGCGGCCTGCGCGCCCTCGGAGGTCCGCGGGCCGCCGCCCGCCTGCTCGACGCCGAACCCGACGGCGCCGACGTCCCCACCCTCGTCTCGGTCCTGGAGGACCACGCCCATGCGCGCTGACCTGCTCATCATCGTCGGCACGTTCCTGGCGGTGACGCTCCTCGCGTCGCTGCTCGGGGCGCCGAACACCGGCCAGGCGGCGAGCTACGGCGTCGTCGCCTTCGCGATCGCGGTCGTGCTCGTGATCGTCAAGCGCCCCTAGCCGAGCGCGGCGATGCGCCACCCGTCGTCGAGGCGGCGGAGCGCGAGCGTGTCCGTCGAGGGCTCCTGCCCCGTCGCGGTCGTGGTGACCCGGGCCGTCGCGCGGTCCCCCTTCACCTCGACCTTCCCGAGCGTCAGCTTCGGGGCCTTCACGTCGCCGAGCCCGCGCTTGAGCGCGAGCTCGCAGGGGAGCCCGTACTGCTCGACGTTCGTGACGAGCGCCGGCGCCAGCAGCTCGTCGCACATCACCTGGTAGTCCTTGTCCGCGCTCGCGTCCGCGAAGCGCGTGACGGTCGAGCGGACCTCCTCCTCCGGGCTCGTGTCCTCGCCGCAGCCCGCGAGGACGACGGTCAGGGCCAGCAGGAGGATCGGACGCCGCACGCGCCGGAGGGTAACCTCGGAGCATCGTGCGCGCGCCCCTCGTCGACGGCCACGGCCGCAGGATCAACGACCTGCGCGTCTCGGTGACCGATCGCTGCAACTTCCGGTGCCAGTACTGCATGCCCGCCGAGGGCCTGACCTGGCTCGACCGCGACGACGTGCTGCGCTTCGAGGAGATCGAGCGCCTGGTCCGGCTGCTCGCCGAGATGGGGATCGACAGCGTCCGGCTGACGGGCGGCGAGCCGCTCGTGCGCCGCGACTTCCCGGCGCTCGCCGGCATGCTCGCGGCGATCCCGCAGCTCACGGACCTCTCCGTCACCACGAACGGCTTCCTGCTCGAACGTGACGCCGCCGCGCTCGTCGCCGCGGGCGTGCAGCGCTTCAACGTCTCGATCGACTCGCTGCAGCGCGACCGCTTCTTCGAGATGACCCGCCGCGACGCGCTTCCCCGCGTGCTCGCCGGCCTGCACGCACTCGCCTCCCAGCCCGGGGTCGGGAAGGTGAAGATCAACGCCGTCGCGCTCCGGGGCTACACCGAGGACGAGGTCCTCCCGTTCGCGCGCTTCGCCCGCGAGCACCCCTTCGAGGTCCGCTTCATCGAGTTCATGCCGCTCGACGCCGACCAGGCGTGGACGCCCGGGAGCGTGCTCTCCGGCGAGGAGATCCGCGCGATCGTCGGCCGCGAGTTCCCGCTCGAGGAGGAGGAGCGCGAGCCGAGCGCCACCGCGCGCACCTACCGCTTCGTGGACGGCACCCCGGGCCGCCTCGGGTTCATCGACCCGGTCTCCCACCCGTTCTGCTCGGACTGCAACCGCATCCGCCTCACCGCGGACGGGAAGCTGCGCACCTGCCTGTTCTCGCTCGGCGAGACCGACCTGCGCACCCCGCTGCGGGCGGGCGCCACGGACGACG
Source organism: Solirubrobacterales bacterium (assembly GCA_025964065.1). GTDB lineage: Bacteria > Actinomycetota > Thermoleophilia > Solirubrobacterales > Solirubrobacteraceae > Paraconexibacter. The sequence goes on from JAOPZO010000012.1 coordinate 2,275, forward strand.
AGCTCGAGGCCGTCCTGCGCGAGGCGGTGTGGCGCAAGGAGCTCAAGCACCGCGTCAACGAGAAGGGCTTCCAGCAGCCCGCGCGGTCCATGAGCGCCATCGGCGGCTAGCGCCGCTAGGGGACGACCGCCAGGAAGAGGAAGGCGGCGAAGAGCGCGAGGTGCACGCCGCCCTCCTGGACCGTCGCGCGGCCGGGCAGGATCGTGAGCGCGCTCACGAACATGGTGATCGCGAGCAGGACGATCTGGGTGCTCTCGAGCCCGAGCGTCAGCGGCCCGTCGAGCCAGATCGAGGCGAGCGCGATCACCGGGATCGTCAGGCCGATGCTCGCCATGGCGGAGCCCAGCCCGAGGTTGAAGCTCGTCTGCATCCGCCCGCGGCTCGCGTTGCGGCCGGCCGCGAGCGTCTCGGGCAGCAGGACGAGCAGGGCGATGACGACGCCGACGGCGGACTGCGGCGCGCCGATCGCCGCCACGCCGTCCTCGATCGCCGGCGAGATGACCTTCGCCAGGCCGACGACGGCGACGAGCGCGAGCACGAGGAGGCCGAGGCTGCGGCGCGCGGCGCGCGCGTCGGGCGGCGGGGCGTGCTCGTCCTCCGGCGCGACGTCGCCACCGACCGGCAGGAAGTAGTCGCGGTGGCGGATCGTCTGGACGAACACGAAGAGCCCGTACAGCGCGAGGGAGGCCACAGCTGCGAACGCGAGCTGCGAGGGGGAGAACTCCGAGCCCTCGCGGCTCTCGGTGAACGTCGGCAGGACGAGCGACAGCGTGGCGAGGGCGCCGACCGTCGCGAGTGCGCTCGCGGTGCCCTCGGCGTTGAACGAGGCGGTGTGGCGGCGGAGGGTGCCGATGAGCAGCGACAGGCCGATGATGCCGTTGCAGGTGATCATCACCGCGGCGAAGACCGTGTCGCGCGCGAGCGTGGCGGTGTCGGGGCCGCCCGCGAGCATCAGGGTCACGATGAGCGCGACCTCGATGACCGTCACGGCGACGGCGAGCACGAGCGAGCCGAACGGCTCCCCGACGCGGTGCGCGACCACCTCGGCGTGGTGCACGGCGGACAGGACGGCGGCGCCCAGGACGAGCCCCACGACCACCAGCACGAGCGTCGCGGGCTTCGTCCCCCAGGTCACCGCGAGGAGCACCGTCGCCAGGAACGGGGCCCAGAACGGCCAGTCGAGGTTGGTGGGTCGAAGGCGCGCCGGCACCCCTACAGCCTGACAAGGCGCGTCCGCGGCCTCTAGGGGCATCCCGCGAAGCGGTACGCGGTGCGCCTCCCGCGCTCCTCGCATTGGGACCGGTGCCGGCCATGCGCCGGAGCTCCCGGGCCGGGGCGTTCACGTTCGGCTGGGCGTGAGGAGGTCCTCGGGGGCGTTGAGGTTCGAGAACGGGCGCGGATCGGCGAACGCGACCTCGTGCGCTCCCGCGGTGACGACGGCCTCCCCCATCCGCGGGCCCGGCCCGAGCGCCTCCAACCGCGTCAGGGCGGCCGGGTGCCAGAGCGCGCAGAGCGGCTCCAGGCGCCCCGCAACCCGCGGGACGACACACGCCGCGTCCCCCGCCGCGGCCTCCAGGAGCCGCTCCAGCGTGGCGGCGTCGAGGAGCGGCAGGTCGACCGCGCAGCACAGGACGCTCCGGCCCGCGGCCGTGCGCAGCGCGTGCAGGACGCCGGTGAGCGGGTGCCGCGGCACCGCGGGCTCCACCCAGTGGGCGACGCCGGCGGGCAGCGCCGGGAGCTTCGTGTCGGCTTTCGCGACGACCGCCCGTTCGGCCACGACGCCGGCCAGCGCGGCGAGCGGGTAGTGCAGGAGCGCCACGCCGTCGAGCTCGACGAGCGCCTTGTCGCCGCCCATGCGGCGGCCGAGGCCCCCTGCGAGCACGACACCGACCACGGACATCGGCCGAGGGTACGGGCTCCTATGCTCTTGGGCGAATGCACGACGAAGAACAGGGAAAGCCGTGGCTGCGCTGCTACCGCTGCTGGTCGGAGGACCTCGAGGTGCAGGTCCACTACGAGGGGATCCACAAGATCGACTCGGCCACGGGTGAGCGCGCGGAAGTCGTCGACGAGCTGCAGGAGGCCGTCGTCCAGTGCCTCGACTGCATGCACGACCAGCCGCACCTGCAGTTCGCGGGTGGGCGCGTCGAGCCCGTCGAGGACCGTTGGGAGCGCATGGTGGCCGGCACCCCCTGGGTGGCCTCCTGCACCGTCACGGTCGAGGCCGACGACGTGGAGACCTGCTCGGGGCCCGAGGCCGGGGACGCGCTGAGCTTCGCCGCCTTCGGCGACCACGGCACCCGGGAGTTCTTCACCCACGTCCGCTTCCACAAGCACGAGGACGAGGGCCGCATCGTCGTGCACCTGCTCGTGGAGCTCTACGCCCGGAACGTCGAGGAGGCCACCGAGGTCCTCGAGGAGGCGGCCCGCGGCCACCTGACGATCACCTCGCTGGCCGAGGAGTCCCGGCCGCCCGCCGCGACGGGCGACGACCGGCACTGAGCGCGGCTCAGCCGCGAATCGCCTTCGCGGCCCGCAGGCGCCTGGTCTGGGCGGCCTTCATCTGGGCCTTCGCCTGTCTGATGAGCGCCGCGGACCTGGCGGGGGCGTCGGGGTCGAAGGCGCGCAGGCCCTGGCCGAAGGTGCGCAGGCCGGCCTGGTAGCCCTTCACGGCGTCGAGGTACCGGGTGCGCAGGCGGACGAGCCGGGCGCTCGTCGCCTTCGCGGCGGTGACGGCCGTGCGCTGGCGCCGGACGGCGGGGGTGAGCGTCGCCCGTGCGGTCGTCGCGCGTTCGCGGCCGACGGCCGAGAACGTGTCGACGGTCGCCTCGGTGAAGGCGTTCGCGGCGACCGTGACCTTCCTCTCCTGGGCGGCGACCGCCTTGCGGAGCCCCGCGTCGCTGGCCTGCGCCGGGGCGCCCGCGGCGAGCGCCGTGACGGCCACCGCCGCCGTCGCCGTCAG
>JAOPZO010000015.1 GCA_025964065.1 Solirubrobacterales bacterium
TGGCGACCGCCCGCGCCGCCGCGGGCGGCTCCGGCTCCGCCGACCCGCTCGTCGGCGAGCTCCGCCGCGCAGGGCTCCTGCCGCTGCTCGTCCTGCACTTCCTCCGGGACGAGGTGAGCTACGGCAACGCGCTGATGGAGCGTGTCGCCGCCGCGACGAACGGCCTCGTGGCCGTCAACCCGAACACGATGTACCCCCTGCTGCGACGCCTGGAGGCCGACGGGTTCATCCAGGGGGAGTGGGAGCACCCCGAGCGCCGCTCCCGCCGCTTCTACCGCGTGACGGGAGCCGGCGTGGAGGAACGCGCGCGCCTCGAGCGCGAGCTCGTGCCGCGCCTCGACGCCGTCGCCGCCGGCGTCGCCGCCATCCGTGCCGAGCTGGGGGGCTGACCGTGGCCCGCATCACCCGCACCACCGACCTGCCCGGCCCCATCAGCGCCGCCGAGGACCTCTGGTACGACGTGCGCCGCCGCGCCTCGTTCGTCGAGGGCTTCGGGCACGTCGCGAAGGTCGACGGCCCGTGGCCCGCGACGGGCTCGCGGATCATCTGGGACGCGCCCGCGGCCACGAAGCGCGAGCGCGTCCTCGAGGTGGTCGAGGCGCACGAGGCCCGGGTGGGCCAGACCGTCGCCTACGAGGACGCGCAGCTCCGCGGCACGCAGGTGATCGCCTTCGCGCTCACCGCCGAGGGGCAGGTCCGCGTGACGGTCACCCTGGACTGGAAGCTCAAGGAGGGCGGCGCCCTCAAGGACTGGGTGCTCGTCCGCCGCAGCGTGGGCGAGGCGCTCCGCCGGACGCTCGTGAGGTACCGCATCGAGCGCATCGCCGACCTCGACGACGAACGGGTGGCCGCCCCCTAGGCTGCGGGGCATGTTCGTCTTCAAAGCCGCCGTCGTCGGCGCAGGCACCATGGGCGGCCAGATCGCCCAGACCATCGCCGCCGCCGGGATCCCCGTCGTCCTCAAGGACATCTCGCAGGAGCTCGTGGACCACGGGCTCGAGGAGGCGCGGGGCGTCACGGCCGGCGCCCTCTCGAAGCTCGTCGCCAAGGGCAAGCTCACCGAGGAGCAGGCGGCCGCCGGCGTCGAGGAGGTCATGGCGCGCATCACCGGCACGCTCGACTACTCCGCCTTCGGCGATGTCGACCTCGTCATCGAAGCCGTCCCGGAGCGGATGGAGATCAAGCAGGCGGTGTTCGCCGAGCTCGACGCCGTCACGCCGGGCCACGCGATCCTCGCGTCGAACACGAGCTCGCTCTCGATCTCCGAGATCGCCGACGCGACCCTCCGCCCCGAGAAGGTCGTCGGCTTCCACTACTTCTACCCCGCGTCGATCATGCCGCTCATCGAGGTCGTCGAGGGCGAGGAGACCGCCCAGGACACGACCCAGGCCGCGGTGAACTTCGCCCAGGCGATCAAGAAGAACCCGATCGTCTGCGCCGAGGTCCCGGGCTTCGTCGTCAACCGCATCCTGAACTCCGGCATCTCGGAGATCTGGCGCGAGCAGGAGGCCAGGGGCCTCTCGATCAAGAAGATCGACGAGGGCGTCGGCGCGGCCAACGTCGTGCCGATGGGTCCGTACTTCCTGGTCGGCCTGCTCGGCCTCGACACCGTGCTGCACGTCGCGGAGCACCTGCACGCCGCGTACGACCTCGAGGACGAGGTCGGCCGCTTCCACGTCCCCGACGGCATGGCGCGCCTCGTGAGCGAGGGCAAACTCGGCGCCAAGACCGGCGGCGACGGCTTCTACGATCCGCAGGGCGAGCCCAACCTCCCCGGCGACGCCGATCCGGACATCCCCCAGCTCGTCGAGATGCTCGTCCTCAAGACCTTCGTCGAGGCGGCGCTCGTGCTCGAGGAGCGCGTCGCGACCCACCGCGACATCGACGTCGGCATGATGGCCGGGGCCGGCCTCGACCCCCGCCGCGGCCTGTTCCCGCCGTTCATGAAGGCCGACATCGAGGGCCTCGACACGCTGCTCGAGCGCCTCGAGGCGGCCGAGGAGCAGCACGGCGAGCGCTTCGCCCCGCCGACGATCCTCCGGCGCCTCGTCGCCCAGGGCCGCCTCGGGCAGAAGAGCGGCCAGGGCTTCTACGCGTGGCCGCAGTTCGACGAGGACCCGGTGGGGGAGACCGTCAAGCTCGAGACCCGCGGCGACATCGGCATCGCCTGGCTCGCCAACGGCCAGATGAACTCGATCGCGCCCGCCGTCGTCGAGGACCTCGAGAAGGTCCACGCCGCGGCGCAGGAACGCGGACTGCGCGCCCTCGTCATCGCCTCGAGCAACCCGCTGCTGTTCTCCGCAGGGGCCGACATCAAGGCCTTCACGCAGATGGACGAGGCCGGCGGGGCGGACCTCCTGGACCGCACCCACGCGCTGCTCCGCTCCTTCGAGAACGGCTCGATCGCGACGATCGCCGCCGTGAACGGCCTCGCGTTCGGCGGCGGCTGCGAGCTCGCGATGGCCTGCGACGTCCGCATCGCGGCGCAGTCGGCCGTCTTCGGCCAGCCCGAGATCAGGCTCGGGATCATCCCGGGCTTCGGCGGCACCCAGCGGCTGCCGCGCCTCGTCGGGACGAACAAGGCGCTCGAGATGAACCTCATCGGCGACTCGGTCTCCGCCACCGAGGCGTACGAGTTCGGCCTCGTGAACCGCGTCGTGGTCGACCACGAGCTCCTCGACACCGCGCTCGCCTGGGCCCGCAAGCTCGCCGAGCAGGCACCGCTCGCCCTCGAGCAGATCAAGCGCGTGAGCGGCCAGGGCGACCTCGACGACGGCATCGCCGCCGAGAAGGCCGGCTTCGCGGCCGTCTTCGCCTCCGAGGACGGCAAGGAGGGCATCTCCGCGTTCCTCGCGAAGCGCAAGCCGAACTGGCAGGGCAGGTAGTGGCGCGCGACGTCCTGGAGCTCGCGCGGAGGATCCGCGACGCGCGCTCGGTCGTCGCGCTCACGGGCGCGGGGATCTCGGTGCCGTCCGGGATCCCCGACTTCCGCTCGCCCGGGACCGGGCTGTGGGCGAACGTCGACCCGATGGAGGTCGCGCACATCGATGCCTGGCGCGCCGACCCCGAGCGCTTCTGGAGCTTCTACGGCGAGCGGTTCGTCGGCCTGCGCGAGAAGGCGCCGAACAGCGCACACGACGTGCTCGTCGAGCTCGAGCGCCGCGGGCGGCTCGACGGCGTCATCACCCAGAACATCGACACGCTGCACCGCCGCGCGGGATCGCAGGTGGTCGTCGAGGTGCACGGCACGATCGAGCACTCCTCCTGCCTCGTGGACGGCGAGGCGCACGACCTCGACGAGGTGCTCGAGCGCATCGGCGCGGCGGACGACGGCGTCCCGCGCTGCGATGCCGGTCACCCGCTCAAGCCCGACGTCGTCCTCTTCGGCGAGATGCTGCCGGAGGACGCGCTCCAGCGGGCCTACGACCTGGCGAGCCGCGCCGACGTGCTGCTCTGCGTCGGCTCCTCGCTCGAGGTCCACCCGGTCGCGCAGCTCCCCGGGGTCACGCAGGCCAACGGCGGGGTCGTCGCGCTCGTGACCTCGGGGCCGACCCCGTGGGACGGGCGTGCGGCCCACAGGCTCGACGGCGACGTCGTCGAGGAGCTCGAGGGCCTGCTCGCGGCGCTCGACGGGCTCGACGCCCCGTAGCCCCGGACGCGGCGGGAGCGCCATCGCCCGCGCGAGGGGCGGCCGTGCGGCCGCCCCTCGGGTGCTGCGGGTGGTGCGGAGCGGCTAGGCGCCGTCGGCGGCGCTGACCTTCACGTAGAAGGCGTAGCGGTCACCGGCGGCCGGTGCGGCACCGTCGCTGTTCCGGGGCGTGACGACCAGCACGCCGGCGTTGCCGCCGTTCGTGCTGTCCGTGCCGGCGGGGGCGCAGTTCACGAAGTCGAAGAAGCACGGCGACGCCGAGGTCTCGCCCGTGAGCAGGGCGTTGTCGCCGGGGTTCTCGGCCGTGTTGGACGTGAGGATCTCGGTCGTGATGGCGTTGTTCGTGACGTCCTC
>JAOPZO010000064.1 GCA_025964065.1 Solirubrobacterales bacterium
CCGTACCCGTTCGCGGTCAATGTCGGCGCGCCCGCGGCCCCGGCGGCTCGCGAGGCGGCCCCCGTTGCGACGTCTCCGGCAGTCGCCCGTCGGCCCGGCACGAGCGTCACGCGGCCCGGGCGCCCGAGCGTGACCGCGGTCGCGCCTCCGGGGGGCGAGACCGTGCGTTCCCCCGCTCCCGTGCGTTCGAAGGCCGCGCCTGCGGTGCGGTCCCAGGTCGCCGCGCCGCCCCGGGCGCGTACGCGGACTGCCGCAACGGACCGCCCCTCCCAGCGGGAGCGGAGAAGCCCGCGGTCGGCTCGGTCACCACGCGGCGTTCGCCCGCCCTCCGAGACGGAGCGTGCCGTCGACAGACCCGACTCCGGGACCCTGCTGACCCGTAGCGCTCGTTCCGTGACGCCTCGGGGAGCTTCGCCGTCACGTGCGTCCGCCTCGGTGGTCACCACCGGCATCGCCGAGGACGGGATCTCGAACGCGAAGGACGCGGCGCCGGTGCTCGCGGCGGTCGGCCTGCTGTTGCTCGTCGGCGTCGGCGCCTATGGGGCGGGAGTGGTCGCCGGCCGTCGACGCGGAGACAGCGATGGCGGCACGGCCGCCGGTCTCGTGACGCCGGAGGTCGGCTGCCCGATCGAGTCCGAACTCCAGGCGATGCTCGCAGCAGAGCGCGAAGAGGCCACCGGAGGGCACGAGCGACGGGATGCGGCGCCGCTGAAGTGAAGCCAGATCCCGTGGCCGACGCGCGATGCCAGCGCGGGAGGCGCCGGGATCCTCAGGCCGGGGCGGAGACGCCGGCGAGCCGGTCGGCGAGCGCAACGATCGCGAGCACTCCCGGGGCGTGGTCGTCGATGTCGATTGCCGCCTCGCCGCGACGGTCGGCCTCGCCGATGACCGCGTCCTCGGGGATGAGGACGTAGTCGTACTCGTGCCCCAGCGCCTCCCGGATCATCTCCAGGTCATCGTCCTCCCGGATGCGGTTGGCGACCACGATCACCTCGCGCACCCGCTCGGAGGCCAGCTCGAGCGCGCGCCGAGCGACCTCGATCGACTTCGCGGTCGGTTGCACGACGACGAGGACGACGTCCGCGTCGGCTTCGTTCAGGCGCCACATGGTGCCGATGCCCGCCTCGAGGTCGCCGACGACGACGACGCCGTTGCCCTCGAGCTCGCGCATGAGGCTTTCAGGGGAGACGCCGCAGCACATGCAGCCGGGGTTCGGGCGATCGATGCGTGTCGCGACCACGAGCCGGACACCGTCGGGTGCGTCACGGCCGAAGCGCTCAACGAAGCCCTCGGTGGACCGTTCGTGCTCGGTCGTCCCCGACTCCAGGCCCTGACGGACACCCTGCAGGAGGTCGGTGTTCTCAGCTCCGAGCCCGAGGGAGACGCCGAGCATCGGGTTGGTGTCGGCGTCGAGCGCGAGCACACGGTGCCCGGCGCGTCCCAGCGCTCGGGCCAGGGTCCCCGAGAGGGTCGTCTTGCCGACACCGCCCTTGCCCGCAACGATGATCTTCATGGTTCGACCGTACTCCTCTCAAGGGCGTCGGCCAAGCGCTCGATGGCTCCCAACGCCGGGGCGTCAGGAGCGTGATCGATGAGCGCGATCCCGGCACGTTCGCTGGCGCGGACCGCCTCATCGACCGGCACCACGCCAAGGGGCTTCAGATCGAGGAACGCGGCGATCATGCCGGGGTCCTCGTCGTGCGTCGCCTTGTTGACCACGAGCGAGAACGCGGTTCCCGGGCGGGTCTGCGCGGCGATCGTGCGGATGCGGCGGGCGGTCATCATGCTCTGCCGCGTCGGCTCGACGACGAGCAGGATCCTGCGGGCGTAGGGCGCCCAGTCATACGCGGCTTGCCGCGGGCCCGCGGAGAGGTCGCCGAGCAGCACCCAGTCGTCGAACGTCCGCGCGCGATCGAGCCCGTGGATCGTCTTGTGAAACGCCTGGGTGGCAGCCATCACCGGCGCTTGACCGCCGGTGGTGGTCTTGCCGATCTGCAGCAGGCGGATCCCGTCCGGAGCCGATGTGGAGAAACGCTGGACGGCGCGGACGGGCCCGATGCCGGGCACGAAACGCCAGCGGTCGTCTTCACCGCGTGCGGCCGCGGCGAGGAGCGGCGGGGAGTCGGGAACGGTCGCGCCCAAGCTGAAGGCGAGGCCCTCGAGCGTGTCGGAATCGAGCGCGAGGACCTTGTGCCCTCGTCGCGCGAGGATCCGGGCCAGCGTCCCGGTGACCACGGACTTCCCGGACCCGCCCTTGCCCGCGACCGCGAGACGCACCTCAGCTCCTGTCGACCGCGGGGACCACCACAGGCTCGTCAAGCGAGACGAACTCGGCCAAGCGACTCAGGAACACGTCGAGGATCGCCCGGGTGGCGAGGAGCTCCTGCGCGCCGCCGTGCAGTTGTCGCATCCCGCTCCGCGTGAGCGTGTAGGTGCGCCGGTCGGGGCCGCTGTTGGAAGCCTCCCACGCCGAGTGGACCATCCCCTGTTCCTCGAGCGACCGCAGGGTCCGGTAGAGGCGCCCCGGGTCCTCGCGTCCGAATCCGAAGGGCGCCAGGCGCTCGAGCAGGTCGTACCCGTGGGCCGGCTGCTCGAGCAGAAGCAGCAACAAGCAAGGCCGCAGGAAGTTCTTCGGCAGTGCCGCGGCGATCACGGGGTCAGTCGGCACGCGCCGCTCCCGTGTGGTCGCGCAGGCACTCCGCCGCGGCCTCGGGTGAGTCGTGGCACCAGCAGTCCGCGTCGCACTCTCCGTGCGTCGGCTTGGTGAGGTCGGCCATCTCGTCTGCCCACGTCCGCTTCCCGTTCGCGAGCCCCTGCTCGCTCAACCTGAACGTCTCCCCGTCCGTCGTCAGCAGTCCCTCGGCGACGAAGCGTCCGAGGAACGCCCCCAACGTTCCGGGCTCCAGGGCCAGGAACCGCGCCAACTCGACCGCGGTGGGACATTCGGCGATGCCTTCGGAGCTCATCCAGTACATCGCCTGGAGCACCTCGTCGCGGAGGCGGAGGACCTCAAGCTCGTCCACGCACGCCCCACTTGTTGGCGATGTCCGAGATGGCGGCCATGGCCGGGGCGTCGGGTCGGATGTCCAGCGGCGCGACTCCTGCGCGCTCGGCCTCCACGAAGAGCGGGTCCAGGGGAACCGTGCCACCGAGCTCGAGGCCGTGCCGATCGGCGAAGGTCGTGACGGCGTCGAGGTCGCGCTCGTCGCGAATCTTGTTCGCGACGAGGACGACGTTCTCGAGGCCGAGATCCTGCGCGAGGACCGCCATGCGGCGCCCGGTCTCGAGTGACTTGAAGTACGGCTCGACGACGGTGAGCATCGTGTCCGCGTAGAGCGCCGTCCCCCGGGTGAGGTGCTCCGGTGAGGCTTCGGTGTCGAGCAGGCAGACGTCCTTCTCACCCGTGGACGCCGCGTCGATGATCGTGCGCACCGTCGCGTGCATCTGGCACAGGCACCCGGTGTTGGCGTGCTGTGGGTGGGCCATCACCAGGAGCTCGACACCGTCAGGGCCCGTGACGGAGTACGACGCCTTGATCTCCTCGAGGCTCTGGCGGAGCTCGGCCCCTTGCGCGGTCCGCCGGATGAGGTCGTCCGGCAGCGTTGGCATGGCGCTCATCCTGTCGGCCGGGATACCGAGCGTGAGCGCGAGGTTCGGATTGGAATCGCCGTCGATGGCGAGGACCCGGTAGCCGCCTCGGGCGAGCTGCCGGGCCATCGTCCCCGAAATCGAGGTCTTGCCGGATCCGCCCTTGCCGGCGATGGCGAGCTTCATGTGGCGACACTACTCCGCCCTGTGTCGGGTCGCCACACCTCGTGACCGTGCAGTCCGCGCCAGGGCGGGGCGCCCGCCGCAGGTTCGGCGACGGCCTGACGCCAGGGCGGCCGTTCGAGGGCGAAACCGACGGGCCGGTCCGTCCGCGGGCCGGGAGGGGGGTGTCAGGTCGTCGTCGCTCGTGGGCGCTGGCGGCGGTCCGGGCGCCCCGCGCCGACCCCGGCGAGCACGCGGCCGAGCTCGACCATCGCCCGCGTGTCGATGCCGGGCAGGTAGTCGTCGATATACGGCAGCGCGGCACGCATCCCCATGGCCAGGGGCTGACCGCCGAGCTCCGTGGGGCGCGGGTTGATCCACACCACACGCCGCGCCTGGAGCTGCAGGCGCTGCACCTCCCGCGCGAGCTGCCGCGGGTCGTCGCGGTCCCAGCCGTCGGAGATGACGATGACGATGGCACCGCGGGCGAACCCACGCCGGGCGTATGCCCGGTTGAAGGCCGCCAGCGACGGGCCGATCCGGGTGCCGCCCGACCAGTCGGCGACGGCCGCTCGCGCTTCGGCGAGCGCCCGTTTCGCGTCGTGGCCGTGCAGGGGGCCGGTGACCCGGGTGAGTTGCGTCGCGAAGACGAACGTCTCGGCCCGCAGCCCGGAACCCACGACCGCCTCGAGCGCCCCGAGCAACGCGCGCGAGTACCGCTCCATCGAGCCCGACACGTCACAGACGACCAGTAACCGTCGTGGCCGGCGCGACGGTCCGCTGTAAGACGGGCGCAGCGTCTCGCCGTCGGTGCGCAACGCGTCGCGCACCGTCGCGCGCATGTCCAGGCGTCCCGAACCGGTGGTCGGCTGTCGCCGGCGCGAGCGACGCTCGGGGACCGCGCGCCGCAGATCCTCGGCCACGCGCCGCAGCGCCGCGAGCTCCTGCTCGGCGTACTCGAGCGCCTCGGGCCTGCCATGCACCTCCAGCGGGCTGTACGCGGCGAGCACCCCCTGGAAGTCCTTCCTCCCGCGCTCCTCGACCTCGTGGGCACCGGCGGCCGGGATCTCCTGCGAGGCCTTGCTCGCCTGACCGTCGAGCGGCGGGCTGGAGCGTCCGTCCGTGCGGAACTGCGGCAGGGAGTCCCCGCCGTGCTGCGGTCCGGGCACGCGTGGGTCGCTCTCACCCTGCTCGGCTCCCGTCTCGCGCAGCACGGGCGTGCGCCCCTCCCAGAAGCGTGCGAAGACCGCGTCGAAGAGCGGGACGTCGTCGGGATGGCGGGCCATCGTGCAGCGCGCGGCCCAGTAGACGCTCGTGCGGTCGCGCAGGTCGAGCTCTGCCAGCGCGCGGCACAGGACGATCTCCGCGTCGACGGTCGTGCGCAGCCCCAGCTCCCGGAGTCCCCGCCCCAGCGCCACGGCCGCGTCGCAGACGACGTGCTGCGGGGCCTTGTCGCTCACGCCGCGGGCGGCCCGCGCCGCTCGGCCGCCCGGTCGATGAGCTCCTGTAGCCCGCCCCCGCGGATGCGTTCGAGATCCTCCCGCGTCTTGACGAGCGCCCCCAGCGTCTTGTCGGCGGTCGCCGCGTCGAGGCCGTCGCGACCGAGGACGTCGAGCGATTGCGTCCAGTCGAGTGTTTCGCCGACGCCCGGCAGCCGGTAGAGGTCCAGCCAGCGCAGCTCCTGCACGAACGCGCAGACCTGGGAGACGAGCGCTGCGGGCGCCTCGGGCAGCCGCGCCCGCGCGATGGCGATCTCGCGCGCGAGGTCGGGATGCTCGATCCAGTGGTAGAGGCAGCGGCGCTTGAGCGCCTCGTGCAGTTCCCGGGTGCGGTTCGAGGTGATGATGACCACAGGTGGCGTCGCCGCCTCGATCACGCCGATCTCCGGGATCGTGATCTGGAAGTCCGACAGGAACTCGAGCAGGAACGCCTCGAACTCGTCGTCGGCGCGGTCGAGCTCGTCGATCAGCAGGACCGTCGGCCGCTCGGGATCGGAGCGCAGGGCCTCCAGCAGCGGTCGTTGCAGCAGGAAGCGCTCGGAGTACAGCTCTCCGGGCTCGCCCGCGCGCAGGTGCAGCAGCTGGCGCGGGTAGTCCCAGTCGTAGAGCGCGGAGTGCAGGTCGATGCCCTCGTAGCACTGCAGGCGCAGCAGCCGCGCGCCGGTCGCTGCAGCGACGGCCTTCGCGAGCTCCGTCTTGCCGACGCCGGGCTCGCCCTCGACCAGCAGCGGGCGGCGCAGCCGGAGCGCCAGGAACAGCACGGTGGCCAGCCCCTCGTCCGCCAGGTAGCGCTCGCGTCCCAGGGCGAGGCGCAGCTCCTCGATCCCCTCAGACACGCGCGGGCTCCTCGAGCCAGGCCGCGACGATCCGGTGCGCCATCGCGACCGCCTCGGGCACCGCCGCGGCCACGGCGGGGGACAGGCCCTGGTCCATCGGCTCGACGTCGAGCACCTGGCAGCCCAGGATCCGCACGCGATCGGGCAGCGCGCCCATCGTCTTGGCGATGCTCAGCACCCGGTCCGGGTTGGCGAGGTGCATGTCCGCGACGTGGACCGCCTCGCCGACGTCCGCGTGCAGCTCGAAGAGCCGGCCCGGCTCCGCGCCGCGGTCGACGGCGTCCACGAGCACGAGCCCGTCGCAGCCCGCCAGAAGCTCTTGGAGCAGCGCGACGCCGCCCGTGCCGGTCTCGCACGACTCGACCCCGTCGGGAAGTGTCCCGAGCGCGTCGATGACCGCCGGCCCGAAGCCGTCGTCGCCCCGCAGCACGTTGCCGACCCCGGCGATGAGCAGCCTGCTCATGCCACGTTCACGGCGACGCGGAGCTCGCCCTCCTGCACCGCCACGGGCACCACGGGCAGGCCGCGGGCGCCCGCCTCGTCGTCGACGCGCTTGCCGGACCGCACGTCGTAGGCGCAGTTGTGCCAGGGGCACACGACGATCGCGCCGGTCAGCCGGCCACCCTCGAGCGTCCTGCCGTCGACGCTGCAGCCGTCGCGAAGCGCGTAGAGCTCGCCGTCGACGTTCGCCAGCAGCACCGCGACGCCGTCGGCCTCGACGGTCTTCAGGCTCCCGGGCGGGAACGTCGATGCCCGGCCGACCGCCGCGAAGACCGGTCGTGGGAGGCGCGCCCCCGCCGCGCCGCCCGGCCGAACCAGCTGAATCTGCAACAGCTCCGGCGCGGCCGTCGCCGGCGCGTGCGCGACGATCCGCTCGAAGCCCGGGACGTGGTCGCGCAGCGCCTCCTCGATGCCGCGCGTCAGCGTCACCGTCGAGCCCGCGCAGCCGTTACAGGCACCGCCCAACCGCAGGTGGATGTCACCGCCCTCCACGCGCAATAGCTCGACGTGGCCGCCGTGGGACTCGATGTACGGGCGCACGGCGTCGAGCGCCTCCTCGACGAGCACCTCCGGGTCGACGTCCACGAGCCCGTACATCGCCAGCACGGCCTGCGCGGCCGGGTCGCCGACGTCACCGGCCGCGAGGCGCTCGATCGCCGGCCGGTGCACGGCGTCGACGAGGTCGAGCAGCATGAGCGCGCGCTCGTCCCCGTCACGCTCGAGCGTGTCGACCAGCGTGCCGAGCGCGGCTACGGCAGCGTCGAAGTCCACACGGCCTCCTCGATGGCCGGCAGGCGCGAGGCGATGAGTTCGGAGAACGAGTCGCCCCATCCCTCCTCGCCCGGCTCGACCTCGATGACCACGACGTCGTCGGGGAAGCCGCCGAGCGCCCCGACGACGACGAGCAGCCCGTCGAGGTCGATGACCCCGGTGACCGCCTCGGAGACGCGCACCTGGATCTCCTCGGGTGACGGGAGCACACGGTCCCACTGATAGGTCGTGATCGTCCCGGGGGCGCGCCCGCGCCGTGGCGCCGCGACGATCACCAGCCGGTCGTAGGCCTCACGGTCGGTGAGGTTCTGATGCAGCCCGACGGGGTGATAGCCGAAGTCCTCGACCTCGACGCCCTCGGGCGCGCGCTCCCCGAGCGTGTCGGCCATGTACGGCCCGACGGACTCGTCGCGGAGGAAGCGGTACCCGATCCCCCCGACCAGGACCCGGCGGACGCCGACCTCAGGCGTGCGCGTGGTTGTGGTCCGAGCCATCGTCCACCCCGCACGCGCACGTGATGACCTCGCGGGTGATGACGCGGTCGTCCGTGTGGATGTGCGTCGTGCACGGCATGCACGGGTCGAAGGAGCGGATCGTCCGCAGGACGTCGATGCCTTTGAAGTCCTCCGGCTTCTCGAAGTTCTCGAGCAGCGGCGTCGCGAGGACCGCCTCCTCGTAGGGCCCCGGGTTGCCCCACGGGTCCTTCGGCGAGGCCATCCAGGTCGACGGCGTGAGGATCTGGTAGTTCTCGAGGACGCCGTCGTCCATCGTGAGGTGGTGGGTGAGGGAGCCTCGGCCGGCGCCCCAGAAGCCGGCGCCCATGCGGAAGTCCTTGGGCACCTTGTAGGAGGTCGAGACCGCCGTCTCGCCCTTGCGCATCATGTCGAGGCCCATCAGCAGGTTGTCGTAGGCGATCAGCGCGGTGTAGAGGATCGCGTTGGCCCGCGCGCGGTTGCGCTCGAAGGCGCCCCAGATCTCCGGAACGTGCCACTCGACGGTCGCCTTGGGCAGCGCGCCGCCCGGGACGTTCATCCGCAGGCTGTGGCCGGTCGGCTCGATGAACTTCGTCTTGTCGTTCGGGGGCGAGAGCGCGGTCACCCACATGCGTGAGAACGGCCCGGTCTCCATCGCCTTGCGGTCCCACCGCGGCGCCGTCGACCAGGAGTACTTCTCCTTCCAGCTCGTCGAGCCCGGCTTGGGGATCGTGTCCTTGTTCCACGGGTGGTACGGCGAGAGCGGATTCCCGAGCGGGTCTTCTGGGAACTGCGCGCCGCGCGGGCCCTTGCCGTTGCCGGTCCACTCCTCGTAGAAGGAGTGCTCGACGAACTCCTCGAGGCCCATGTTGACCGCGGTCATCGCCGTGGTCACGAGCTTGCCCTCGACGATCACCCCGGGGGTCGACCAGCGCTGGCGCGCCCACGAGTCCACGTTCGCGTAGGTGCCGTCGTAGGCGTACGGGTCGTCCCACTGGCCCGTCTCGATGAGGTTCTTCGGCCGGGTGCCGATGTGGCGGTACTGCGGGTTGGCCTCGTAGAAGAACTCGACGATGTCATCCCAGATCGCGACGACCTTCTGGCCGTAGTCGAAGAACTTGCCGATCCGGAGCATGATCTCGTTCATGTCCGAGGCGTCGATCGTCGCCGAGATGCCGCCCGGCACGACGGTCTGCGGGTGCGGGTACTTGCCGCCGATGAGCACGTAGGCCTCGCGCGCCACGCGCGTCATGTGCAGTGCCTCGGCGTACAGCGAGCCGGTGAGCGGCGTCATGCCGGTCATGATCTCTGCGACGGTGTTGAAGCCGTGCTTGGCCTTGCCGGCCGCTGGGGTGTCCTGGGCCTTCGACCAGAGCTCCGGGTTCGTGGAGCGCACGGCCGGCTCGGAGAAATCCGGGCCGGCGAGCAGGAACAGGTGCAGCGGGTGGTCGTAGAGGTACTCGAGCGACAGCAGCAGGTTGCGGGCGACCGTGCCCATCGGCGGGGGCTGGATGCCGAACGCCATCTCGAGCGCGAGGGCCGACGTCGTCGCGTGCACGCCACCGCAGACGCCGCACGCGCGGGAGGAGATGAAGATCGCATCGCGCGGGTCGCGGCCCTTGAGGATGATCTCGTAGCCCCGGAAGAGCGTGGCCATCGAGTCGGTTTCGAGCACCTGACGGCTCTCGAGGTCGACGACCGTGTGGAAGGCGAGCGCCCCGGCCACGCGGGTGACCGGGTCGAAGTCGACGCGTCGAACCTGCCCGTCGCGCTCGAGGAGCTTCGCGAGCTTCTCGGGCGTGTCCTCGATCGGGTGCAGCTCCTTCGTCTCGTAGGCCCAGGGATCGGGACCGTCCTTGAGCGAGGCCCTCCCGTCGTCGCCGAGGTCGATGGGCAGCTCGGTGAAGGTGCTCATGCGGAGACCTGCGCATCGTCGGCGAGGCCGGCCTGCTCGGGAGTCAGCCAGCCGTTGCGCACGAGGAGCTCCTTGATCGCTGCCGGGTTGTCCTCGATGGGCTTGCGCTCCGGGGCGTCGAGCCCGCCCGCGCCGCCGCCGGCCTGACCCGCCTCGGGATAGAGCACGAGGGTCGCGTTGCCCTGCTCATCGAACTCGATGGGGAGGTTCTTGAAGCACATGAGCTAGGTCGTCTCCTCGACGTGGGCGCCCTCTCCGGGCGCTCCGGGGGTGTACCGCTCGAGCTCCTGGTGAGACCCGCGGCCCAGGAAGTCCATGGTCTTGGGGTTGGGCTGGGTCTTGTTGACCTTGTCCAGGTCCGCCGACCCGTTGTACTGCAGCTTCTTGTAGAAGAAGCCCTCGATCCTGCTCACGCGCGAGGGCTGGCTCATCTGCTTGGCGAACGGCGTCGGAACGTGGCCCGTCCGGTCCCACAGCGGGGTGCGGTTCATGTTCGCCTGCGACATGCGCCGCAGCCGTCGGATGCCCGCGCCCGTCGTGCGCGAGATGCTGCCGGAGACGAACGAGCCGGGAGGCGCCTTGTAGAAGGGAGCGAACTTGTCGGGGAAGCCGGGCATCGTGCAGCCGATGCACGCGCCGCCGGCGACCATGCAGCCGCCCATGTGGTTGATGGCGCCCCGCTCGGTGATGTTGCACTGCACCACCGGGCCCCAGCAGCCAACGTCGACAAGGCATTCCTGGTCGCCGGGCATCTCCGCGAAGGTGCCCTCCTCGTAGTAGCCCGCCCGGACGCAGTGGCGGTGCACGGTCTCCTTGAACTGCCAGGAGGGGCGGCCGAGTTCGTCGAACTCGGGGAGCGGTCCGAGGCCCTGCAGGAACATCAGCAGGCCGGCCACGACTTCCGTGAAGTTGTCGCCGACGGGCGCGCAGCCCGGGATGTTGACGATGGGGACGCCGAGCGCGGAGCGGTAGTCCTGACCCAGGAAGTCCGTCAGGCTCATGGAGCCGGTGACGTTCCCGGCCGCGGCCGGGATGCCGCCCCACGTCGCGCACGTGCCGATGGCCACGGTCGCGGCGGCGCCCGGCGCGAGCTTCAGCACCCAGTCCGTCATGCGGTTGGGCTGATCGCCCTCCGAGATGGGGTCGAAACCGCCGGCACCCATCGCCGAGTAGTAGCCCGAATCGCTCGGGAACGCCTGGTCATCGGGAATGGACCCCTCGATCACCAGGACGTAGGGAGCTCCGAGCTCGCCCCGGGCCGCAGCGTGGAAGGACTTCATGAACCCGGCTCCTGCGGACACGGAGAGCACGGGATGGTGCAGGACCGCGCGCGGCAGTCCGGGGATGGTGCCGGCCAGCAGCTCCTCGACCGACGGGTTGGTCGCCCCGGTCACCGCGACGGAGCAGCCGTCGCAGCTCATGCCCGCCACCCAGAACACGTGGACGACCTCCAGCGGTCCGTCCGTGCTGCCGCCGAGGTTGCCGAGCCCGAGGGGGGTCTCGTCCCCGAAGACGTCGCCCGCGTTCGGCACCGTCTGCAGCCGCTTCGGGTCCTGCGAGGTCGTCGCCATCGTCCCGCCTTCTCCCTCGTAGACGCACGGGTGTGTGTCTGGTACATCTACTATCGCGCTGCGGGTGACAGCGCGTCAAGTCCAAGGGGAGGTCGGAGTGAAGAGCTTCGAATGCCAGCACGCCGGAGTCGTCTGCAGCGCGAAAGTCAGCGGCGAGACGGAGGAGGAGGTCCTCGCCAAGGCCGTCGAGCACGCCCGGGCGGTCCACGGCGTCGACCTGTCGCGGTCGACGACGCTCGCCAACTACGCGCGCAGCAGGATCTACGACGACCCGGGGGCGAGTTGATGGTTGCCGCCATGTCGGGCAACTGGGTCGTCGGCTGGGCGGCCGGCGCGGTCGTCGTGATCGTCGCCGCCGCGTTGATCATCGCCATCACCGGCCTTGCACGGAGGATCACCCGGCAGGCCGACGACATCACGCAAGCCCTGGACGGGGCTCGTTCGCACACCGACGCGCTGTTCGCCGTCCGCATGACGAACCTCGCGCTCGATCGCATCACCCGGAATCTGCGGCGTGTGCGCACGGGGGGTGCGGGATGACCCTGGCCGTCACCACCGGGCAGTCGGTGCTCGCCCTCCTCGGACTCACGCTGGGCCTCATGGTCCTCGCGCTCGTCCTCAACCTCCTGAACTCCGTGCTCCGCGCGGCCAAGGAGATCGACGCCTACGCGAAGGACATCCTCACCGCCGGCCTCGGCATCGCCACGAACCTCGACGGCGCCGACCACCTGGCGCGAACGCACGAGCTCGGCGGTGCCGTTCCCGGCCTCGCCGTCCGCTACCTCCGCAAGCTGGGAGCCATCAAGTGACCGTCCTGGCCCTGTCCACCAACGAGGAGCTCTGGTGGCTGACGCTCGGCATCGGCCTCATCGTGGCCCTTGTCGTCTGGGCGCTGCTCGAGGTGCTCCGCCGCTCGGTCAACGAGGTCGAGAAGTCCGTCGACCGCGTCTGGACCATGGGCAAGCGCGTCGCCCAGAACACCTCCACCACCTACCTGCTCACCACCACGAAGGAGCGTGGCGGTGACCTGCTCGAGGAGCTCGAGCAGCACCGTGCACCGACCCCCGGGAGCCCCCCATCATGAAGACGCTGCTGATCGTGCTGACCCTCGTCGAGGTGGCGATCCTGGTCGTCGTGCTGGCGAGCTACCTCATCGTCATCGCCGCGACCCTCCGCCGGGTCTCGCACACCCTGGGCCTGGTGACGTTCGGGGTGCGGGCCATCGAGGTGCAGACCGCGCCGATCGGCCCCGTGCTGACCGACGTCAACGCCGCGCTCGGCCAGGTCGCCCGCGCGCTCGAAGAGGTGGGGACGCCGGACCCGGCCGTTCCCACGCGCTAGTGGCCCTGGCGCCGCCGCCGATCCTCGCGCGGCGGCGCCTCGACGTCGAGGGCACCGTGCAGGGCGTGGGGTTCCGCCCCTTCGTCCACGGCCTCGCCGTCCGTCACGGTGTGCACGGCCACGTCCTCAACACCGGGCGGGGGGTCACGATCGAGGCGGAGGGTGAACCCGCAGCGATCGCCCGGTTCGCAGCCGAACTCGAAACGGACGCGCCGGTGCTCGCGCGCGTGGGGAAGGTGACCGCCACCGAGCTCGCGCCGCGTGGCGACGTGCGCTTCGAGATCCGTGCCAGCCGCCCCGGCGCCGGTGCGCCGGCCATCCCCGCCGACGCCCCGACCTGCGAGGACTGCCTCCGCGAGCTCTTCGACCCGGCGGACCGTCGCCACGGCCACCCCTTCATCTCCTGCACGAACTGCGGCCCCCGGCTGACGATGGTCGTTCGGGCGCCGTACGACCGGGCGAACACCACGATGGCGAGGTTCCCGCTTTGCGCGGCGTGCCGTGCGGAGTACGAGGACCCGGCCGATCGCCGCTTCCACGCCGAGTCGACGTGCTGCCCGGACTGCGGGCCGCGCCTGTCCCTGCCGCTGACCGAGGCCGTCGAGCTCCTGCTCGACGGCGCCGTGGTCGCCGTGAAGGGCCTGGGCGGCTTCCACCTCGCCTGCCTGGCGGCCGACGAGGACGCCGTCGCCCGCCTGCGCAGCCGGAAGCGCCGCGACGCCAAGCCGTTCGCGGTCATGACGAACGACCCCGGTGCGCTCGTCGTCCTCGACGCGATGCAGACCGGGCTTCTCACCGGGCCGGAACGTCCGATCCTGCTGGCGCGTCGTCGCGCGGGCGCCCCGGTCGCCCGAGCGGTCGCGCCCGGCGATGCGCTCCTCGGCGTGCTGCTGCCCTACACGCCGCTGCATCACCTGCTGCTCCGCGCCGTCGGTGCGCCGCTCGTCATGACGAGCGCCAACCGCTCGGACGAGCCCATCGTCGTGGACGACGATCAGGCTCGTCGGCGCCTCGCCGGGATCGCCGACGCGATCCTCGGCCACGACCGGGCGATCCATCGGCGCTGCGAGGACTCCGTCGTGCGTCGCGAGCACGTCGTGCGCCGCTCACGCGGTTACGCGCCCCGCCCGATGCGGCTGCCGGTCGCCGCGGCGCGGCCGCTGCTCGCCGTCGGTGCCGAGCTCAAGAGCACGTTCTGCGTCGCCACCGGGCACGACGCCTTCGTCTCGCCGCACCTCGGTGACCTGCGCTCATTCGAGGCGCGCAGCGCCTTCCATGCCGACCGTGCGCTCTACACGGCGATGCTGCGCGTCCGTCCGGAGGTCATCGCCCACGACCTCCACCCGGACTACGCGGCGACGGCGTGGGCCCGGGAGCAGGACGCCGAGCTCGTGCCCGTCCAGCACCACCACGCGCATGCCGCGGCATGTCTGGCCGAGCACGGGCGCGATGACCAAGCGCTCGCTCTGGTGTTCGACGGGACGGGGCTGGGCACGGACGGCACCCTGTGGGGAGGGGAGCTTCTGCGCTGCGACCTCTTCGGCTTCGAGCGCGTCGCGCACCTGGAGGCCGTCCCGCTGCCGGGGGGTGAGGCAGCTGTGCGCCAGCCCTGGAGGACGGCGGCGGCCTACCTCGAGCAGGCCGGACGGCCCGTGCCGTTCCCTCGCTGGCCCGCCGTGCGCCAGAGCCTCGGGGTCAACGCTCCGCGGTCCTCCGGCATGGGGCGGCTCTTCGACGCCGTCGCCGCCCTGCTCGGCGTGCGCGAGGAGATCAGCTACGAGGGCCAGGCGGCCATCGAGCTCGAGCGGCTCGCCGGCGACGTGGCGGCCGCGCCGTACCCATGCCGCATCGTCGGCGGCGTCGTGCGCGGCGCGGACCTCGTCGCCGCCGCGCACGACGATCTCGAGGCGGGCCGGCCTCGAGCCCAGGTCGCCGCTGCGTTCCACGAAGGCGTCGCCGCCGTGTCGGTGGCTGCCGTCGCAGCGGTGCACCGCGGAGAGCCGGTGGTCCTCTCGGGTGGGACCTTCCAGAACGTCCGGCTGCTCTCCGCGGTCGAGCGGGGCCTCGCGTCGCTCGGGTGCGTCACGCTCGCCCATCGCACCATCCCGCCGAACGACGGCGGCATCAGCTTCGGACAGGCCGCGATCGCGGCGAGGAGGATCGCAGCATGTGCCTAGGCATCCCGGGTCAGATCGTCGAGTGGGTCGACGAGGAGCACCACATCGCCAAGGCGCAGGTCAGCAACGTGCGCCGCGCGGTGAACGTCGGGTTGCTCGCCGAAGGGCCGGACGCGGTCGGGATCGGCGACTGGGTCCTCATCCACGTCGGCTTCGCGATGTCGAAGATCGACGAGGAGGAAGCCAAGGCGACGCACGAGTTCCTGCTCATGCTGGGCGATCCCTACCACGAGGAGCTCGCCGAGCTGAAGGGCAGTGCGATCGAGTGAGCTCTGCGACCGCAACGAGCCGGATGCAGCAGCTCGTGGCCGAACGTGAGCGCGTGCTGGAGGTGTTCCTCGAGCGTGAGCAGCAGCGCATCATCCTCGCCTGCCGCGACCTCGCGGCGACGCTCAAGCGAGGAGGGACGCTGCTTGTGCACGGTTCGGGGTCTGCTGCGACCGATGCGGCGCACGTCGCCGTCGAGTTCCTGCACCCGGTCATCGTCGGCAAGCGGGCGCTGCCCGCGCTCGCGCCCTCCAACGACATCACGCGGACCTCCGACGTGGCGGCGCTCCTCCGGCCCGACGACGCCCTGCTCGTGCTCGCTCACGGCCCGGCCGACCGCCGCACGCGCGCGCTGCTCGCGAGCGCCGCAGCCCGGGGGAACCTCACCATCGCCCTCGTGGGCGACGGTGGCACCGCGCCGGATGCCGACCACGTGCTCGCGGTGCCGAGTGCCGATCCGTGCATCGTGCAGGAGGTGCAGGAGACGACCTATCACGTCCTGTGGGAGCAGGTGCACGTGCTCTTCGACCACCCGGGGGTGCTCGAGGAGGCGTGCATCACCTGCGGCGACGTGGCGGTGAGCGCTCGCGTGGTTGCGCTCACGGAGCGCGGGGCGCTCATCGAACGCGACGGCGCGCGCGAGGAGGTGGCGTGCGAACTCGTCGCGGGCGTAACGGTCGGCGACGTGCTGCTCTGCCACGCAGGCGTCGCGCTCGACCGCATCGACGAGGACCCCACGGCGCCCGTGGAGGACCCGACCGCGTTCCTCTACCCCTTCCTCCACGAGCAGGCCGCCAGCGACGCCGGGACGGTTCTCGAGGATCTCCGGGCCTCGACGCTGGCCAAGGCCGCCGACGTCATCGCGCTCCGCCGTGCGATCGACCTCGAGGCCGTGCGCCGCTGTGCTGCGGCCGTCCGGGTCCGGCTGATGGACGGTGGCCGCCTGCTCACCTTCGGCAACGGCGGCTCGACCACCGATGCGCAGGACGCCGCCGCCGACGCGCGGGCGGCAGGGTGGCCCGCCGTCGCCCTCACCGACGACGTCTCGACGATCACGGCGGTCGCCAACGACGTCGGCTTCGAGAACGTCTTCTCGCGCCAGCTCATCCCGCTCGGGCGCAAGGCCGATGTGGCGCTCGCGATCTCCACCAGTGGCTCATCGCCGAACCTCGTCGCGGGCCTCGAGGAGGCCCACCGGCGCGGCATGCTCACCTGCGCGATCATCGGCCACGACGGTGGGCGCATCGCCGCGCTGCCGTGGGTCGACCACGTGCTGCTCGTTCGCAGCGACTACGTGCCGCGCATCCAGGAGGCGCAGGCCACGACCTACCACCTGATCATCGACGCCATCGGAGCACGCACATGAGGTTCGTCGACGAGTACCGCTCGGGTGAGGTCGCCCGACGGTTGGCCGAGCAGATCGCGGGGCTCGTCGAGCCGGGGCGCCACTACAAGCTGATGGAGGTCTGCGGCGGACATACCCATGCGATCTACAAGCACGGCGTCGAGGATCTGCTGCCCGATGAGATCGAGCTCGTCCACGGCCCGGGCTGCCCCGTGTGCGTCATCCCGATGGGCCGCCAGGACGACGCGATCGCCATCGCGATGGATCCGGAAGTCATCTTCACGACGTTCGGCGACATGCTGCGCGTCCCGGCCAGCGACGGCTCGCTGCTCGACGCCAAGGCGCGCGGGGCCGACGTCCGGATGGTCTACTCGCCGCTCGACGCGCTGCGCATCGCGCGCGAGAACCCCGACCGCGAGGTGGTCTTCTTCGCGATCGGCTTCGAGACGACGACACCTTCGACCGCCGTGACGCTGCTGCGGGCGCGGGACGAGGGGATCGAGAACTTCTCGGTCTTCGCCAACCACGTGACGATCATCCCGGCGATCCGCTCGATCCTCGACTCGCCGGACCTGCGCCTCCAGGGCTTCATCGGCCCGGGCCACGTCTCGACGGTCATCGGCAACAAGCCCTACGAGTTCATCTGCCGCGACTACGGCCTGCCCATCGTGGTGTCCGGCTTCGAGCCGCTGGACGTCCTCCAGGGCGTCTACATGATCATGAAGCAGCTCTCCGAGGGCCGCGCCGAGGTCGAGAACCAGTACTCCCGCGTCGTGCGCCCCGAGGGCAATCCGACGGCCCTGCGGGCGATCGCGAAGACGATGGAGCTGCGTACGACCTTCGAGTGGCGCGGGCTCGGCTTCATCCCCCAGAGCGCGCTGAAGCTGCGCGCCGAGTTCGCGCAGTGGGACGCCGAGGTGCGTCGTCGCGTGCCCGGCATCCGGGTCGCCGACCCCAAGGCCTGCCAGTGCGGCGAGGTGCTCAAGGGCGTGATCAAGCCCTGGCAGTGCAAGGTGTTCGGCACGTCATGCACGCCCGACCGGCCGATCGGCACCTGCATGGTCTCCAGCGAGGGCGCGTGCGCTGCGTACTACAACTACGGACGTCACGCCGGCCGGCGGACGCGTGAGGCGGCGGTGAGGTGAGCAGGACGGAGGAGGAGGTCCTCGACGCGATCGAGAAGCGTCGACGCCGACCGCACGTGAAGCTGATGGACAAGCACATCACGCTGGCCCACGGGGCCGGCGGAAGGTCCTCGCACACGCTCATCGAGATGGTCTTCCTCAAGGAGCTCGGCAACCCGGTGCTCGACGGGCTCGGCGATGCCGCGGTGCTGCAAGCGCCGGCGGGTTCGCGGCTCGCCTTCACCACGGACGCCTCCGTGGTCAAGCCGCGCTTCTTCCCGGGCGGTGACATCGGCGAGCTCGCGGTGAACGGCACCGTCAACGACCTCGCGATGGCGGGTGCGAGGCCGCTCTGGCTCACGGCATCCTTCATCCTCGAGGAGGGGCTCGACACCGACGAGCTCATACGTGTCGCGCAGTCGATGGGCGCCGCTGCGCGTCGTGCGGGGGTGACGGTCGTGGCGGGCGACACGAAGGTCGTCGAACGGGGAATGGCCGACGGGCTCTACATCACCACCGCCGGGGTGGGGGTCATCGACCACGACACGAACCTCTCAGCCGCCTCCGTGCGTCCGGGAGACCGCGTCATCGTCTCCGGTTCGATCGGCGATCACGGCATGGCCATCATGGTCGCCCGTGGGGACCTCGAGCTCGAGACCGACCTGCGCAGCGACACCGCCCCGATCCACGACCTGGCCGCTGCGTTGCTGAGCGCCACCGACGAGGTGCGGTGGCTGCGCGACCCCACCCGCGGGGGGGTCGCAACCGTGCTCGCCGAGCTGGCTCTCGCCTGCGAGCTCGGCGTGGTCCTCGACGAGGCCGCGCTCCCGATCAAGGACGAGGTCAACGGCGCCTGCGAGATCCTCGGGATCGACCCGCTCTACGTCGCAAACGAGGGCAAGCTCGTCGCGATCGTCGGCGCGGACGGGGCGAACTCGGCCCTCGCGGCGCTCCGGGCGCACCCCCTTGGTGCCGATGCCGCGATCGTCGGCGAGGTTCGAGCCGACCCGCCCGGCATGGTCCTCCTGGAGACCGCGTTCGGCGGCAGCCGAGTCGTCGACATGCTGGCGGGCGATCCGCTGCCGCGGATCTGTTGAACGTGACCGTCCCTGCGAACCTGATCGCCGTCCGCTCCGACGTGGCGGCCAGCCTGCTCATCGACGGGTTGCTCGACGAAGCCGTCGCGCGCCTGGGCGACCAGTTGCCCGAGTCGATCGACCGAGCCCTGGCTCAGTCATCGGATCGGCGCCTCGCACGGCTCGGGTACCTCGCACGCTCGATCGAGCTCGAACGCTTCGAGGTCGCCCGGGCGCCGCTGCCCTGGCTTGTCGAGCGCGTCGTCGCCGAACCGGAAGCGTCCATCGCTGTGCTGGCGGCGGCCATCGCAGGGGAGGAGCCGCTCGACAAGCCGGCTCCTACAGGCGGTGCGCCGTCCTGGCGGGTCCCCGGGCCGGGAGGGCACGTCCGGCACTTCCTCGCCCTCCGAGCCGCGGGCCCCGACGGCGCGCCGGAGGCCAAGCGCACCTGGATGTTCGGCTTCTTCATCCACTGCTGCGGGGACGCGAACGACGTTCGAGTGAGGGCGTCTTGAACTGGCTCTCGGTCCTCGTGCTGGTCGCGATCGTCCGCGTTCACCACTCGCCGCTCGGTGGTCCTGCAGCGGCAGGGACGTCGTCGTCGTGGGCCGACGGCACCGAGCCGGTCGTCTCGCCGAAGGTGCATCCCAACCCTGACGAGCGTCTCGCGGACCTCGTCGACCGCAAGACGGGGATCGCGATCACGGCCGCGTGCGCGGACCTCGGACTGACGCTCACCGCCCTCACGCCGATCGTCGGTCGCCTGGTGGCGGACGGGCGCATCATCAGTCGCGAGGGTGCGCTCCACCGCGTCCGCTGAGGCGGTGTCGGCGCCGGCTGCGTGGGCGCGCGTCCAAGAAGGGCCGCCGAAGCGGCGAGACGGAAGAGGCGCCGCCGGCCGGGGTCCTCGGAGAGAAGGGCTGGTTGTCGGTGAGCGTGTGCCACCGGCTCTCGGTGGGCTTTCGGGCGACGTCGACCTCCGACCCTCGCGCCGCGGCGCATCGGGAGGTCGGTCTCGTTGCCAGGCTGCGCTACCGCCTGGTTCGTCGACAACCGCGCGGTGTTGAACGAGCCACGACGGGTGTTGGCTCCTCCCACCGAGCTAGCGCTATGGACAGTCGCACCACCGTCGTGGACGCGGTTCAATGATCCGATGTTCAACGCGCTGCGATCCGAGCAACTGCTGGTCGGGGTGGGGCGGATGCTTCGCGCCGCGGCCGATGCGGACGGCAGGCTCGAGGACTACGAGCGCAGCCAGGTGCTGTCCGCCTACAGCGTCACGCGGCTGCTGGCCGCCGAGCAGGCGGCGGCGCGTGAACTTCTGGAGTGGACCCGCGCGGCGCTCGACCGGGCGCTGGCCGGCGACGAGCGGGCCGAGGCGCAGACCGCGCGCGACCAGTTCGTCGCGGCCGTCGACGGCACTGAACTGGGCGACGCGCTGGTGGAGCTGCTCGCCGCGCTGCCCCGGGAGGACCCGACGCGTACCCGCGTCCACGGCGTACTCCGCGAGATGATCGACCGCGAGCTGTCGGCGCTCGCCGCCCCGGTCGGATGACCGGCATCGTGCCCGCCGAGATCGGCGACGCCGCGAAGGCCGACGCGCTGCTCGAGACCATGCGTGCCGCCGGCTCCGCGGGGCAGGGCGACGTCGTCACCTACTTCGAGCAGCTCGAGGGCGGCTGGTCGCGCCACTCCTACGCGGCCCGGGTTGCCCACGACGGCGAGGAGCGTGCGTACATCGTGCGGGCGCGCCCGAGCGGCTCGCTGCTCGACACCGACCTCGGCCAGGAGTTCCGCACGTACGAGCTGCTCTCCGACGCGCCGCTGCCGACTCCGGGCGTCCACGGCTACGAGCCCGCCGAGGACACGCCGTACGACGGCCCGTTCTTCGTGATGGATCGGCTCGAGGGCCACGCGCCGAACGTCTGGCGTGGCCGCGACCGCAAGAAGCTCCTCGAGAACTGGGAGGGCGACCGCCAGGTCGCGACCGACCTCGTCGAGCACCTCGCCACCATCCACCTGATCGACGGCGAGCGCGCCGCCGCAGCCGCCACGCCGCGCACGTTCACCGAGACCGTGGACCGCTGGGAGGGCGTCTACGACGAGATGCGACTGGTGAACGACCCGGTCATCGAGGAGGCCTACGCGTGGGTCCGCTCGCGCGAGCCCGATCCCGTCGCGCCCTGCCTGGTGCACGGCGACTACCGCATCGGCAACTGCCTGACGGATGACCGCCGGATCACCGGGATCCTCGACTGGGAGCTCTCCTTCGTCGGCGACCCGCGCTTCGACCTCGGCTACATGTCGCTCGACTACCACGCGGGCAAGTTCACGACACCGGGCTCGGCGCTCCTGAACGCCACCGCCGAGCACGCCTGGTTCCACGAGCGGTACACGGCGCTCACCGGGCGGCCCGTCGATCCGGAGGTCGTGCGGACGTTCACGGCGCTCGGCGCGCTCATGCTCTTCTCGATCCTGACCACGGGCATCTCGGTCTACGACCAGGGCGCCACGACCGACATCCGCATGGCCTGGGGGCGCTTCGCGCTCCCAGGCCTGCGGCAGGACCTCGCGCGCCTGATGGACTGGTGATGCGACTGGCGCAAGAGCCAGTACCCGGGTCGAGGTCGCGGTGCGAAGCTCGCCGCCAAGCACCCCAGGGGGATGGAGGAAGGATGGAACGACTCGCCGACGAGAAGGTCAAGCTGGACCTCTCTCAGGCCGCACGCTGGAACAACCTGACGCTCCCGCACCTCGTGGAGCGGGAAGGGCTCGACCTCGCGAAGCAGGCCGTCGTCTTCGAGGAGACCTCGCGGACGTACGGCGAGCTGCGCTCCGCGAGCCGCCGCGTCGCCAACGGACTGATCGGGCTCGGCATCGAGCCGATGGACCGCGTCGCGGTGCTCTCCGCCAACCGGCTCGAGTTCCTCGAGATCGAGGTCGGCATCTCCGCTGCGCGCGGCATCATGGTGCCCCTCAACTGGCGCCTACGGGCCGGGGAGCTCGCGAACCTGCTCCGCCGCTCGGGGGCGCGCGCGATCTTCGTCGAGGACCGCTTCCTCGGCACGGTCCTCGAGCTGCGCCGCTCGGGCGAGGTGCCCGAGCTGCGCACCGTGATCGCGCTGGACGGCGGCGCCGGCGACCTCTCCTACGAGGAGATCCTGACGTCCTCCGCCGAGCGGCCGACCCGCACCGGCGGCCTCGACGACCCGCACGAGATCATCTTCACCTCGGGCACGACCGGCCAGCCGAAGGGCGTGGTCTGGACGGACGGCACGGTGATGTGGAACTCGCTGCAGCAGGTGGCGGACTTCCAGCTCGGTCCGCAGCACAAGACGTACGCGATCATCGACCTGTACTACATCGGCGGGCGCCACGACTTCACCTGGCCGATCCTCCACCAGGGCGGCACGGTGCACGTCAAGCGCTCGAGCGGGTTCAACGCCGAGGAGGTGGTGCGGTACGTCGCCGAGCAGCGCATCACCCACGTGCTCTGGGTGCCGACGATGCTGTACGAGATCCTCCGGCTCCCGAACCTCGCCGACTACGACCTGAGCGCGTTGAGGATGATCATGTGCGGCGGGCAGCCCGTGTCGGTCGCCACGACCGTCCGCGCGCAGGAGGCTTTCCCGAGCGCGGACTTCATCCAGGTCTACGGCCTGACGGAGGGCGGCGGCAGCGTGACCTTCGTGCGTCCCGAGGACGCCAGGCGCAAGCCGGGCTCCGCGGGCAAGCCGTCACTCCACGTCGAGATCCGGCTCGGCGACGCGACCGGTGAGCCGGTCCCCAGGGGCACGGACGGCGAGATCCTCGTCCGCGCGCCGTCGGTCACCGCCGGGTACTGGGACGACCCCGAGATGTCGAGCCGGATGATCCGCGACGGCTGGCTTCGCACCGGGGACATGGGGCGCTTCGACGAGGACGGCTTCCTGTTCATCGCCGGCCGCAAGGGCGACATGATCATCTCGGGCGGCATGAACATCTTCCCCTCGGAGATCGAGGGAATCCTCCGCGAGCACCCGACGGTCAGCGACGTGGCCGTGATCGGGCTCCCGGACGAGAAGTGGGGCGAGACCGTCTGCGCCGTCGTCGAGCCGGCGGAGGGCAGGACCGTGGAGGCGCAGGAGCTCATCGACTTCTGCTCGAGCCGCCTGGCGGGCTACAAGAAGCCCGCGACGGTCCGCGTGGTGGACGAGCTCCCGCGCACGCCCGGTGGCAAGCCCAAGAAGTTCCTGCTCCGCGAGCACTTCGCCGGCGCGGCGAACCCGGACGCCGTGGCCCCGGGGTCGCCCGACTATCGGATAGGACAGTTGGCCGTCCCGGCGGCGATCACGACAGTGGAACCCCAGGCTTCGGACATCGGCGCAGGAGAGAGATGATGAGCACGCAGACCCAGGAAACAGCACCGCAGGCGTTCATCGGCGTCGACGTCGGAGGGACCCACACGGACGTGTCGGTCGTCTTCGAGGGTCGCGTCGAGCGCGGCAAGGCGCTGACCACCTACGACGACTTCAGCCGCGGCGTGCTCGAGGCCGTCGAGGTCGCCTCGGCGAACTACGGGCTCTCGATGGAGGAGATGCTGGCGAACACCCGCCTCTTCATCAACGGCACCACGGTCGTCACGAACGCCATCACGCAGCTGCGCGGCTCCCGCGTCGGGGTGCTCGTCACGAGCGGCTTCAAGGACGCGTTCCGCCTCGCCGGCGGTCCGCGCACCACGGAGATCGACGATCACCTGCAGCTGAACGTCCCGGACCTCATCGACCGTCGCGCCCTGGCGGAGATCGACGAGCGCGTCGACTGGTCGGGCACCGTGCTCGTCCCGCTCGACAAGGAGCAGGTCCAGGCCGAGGCGCGCCGCCTGGTCGAGGAGGTCGGGGTCGACGCGCTGGCCGTCTGCTTCCTCTGGAGCCACGCCAACGGCGAGCACGAGCTCGCGGCCGAGGCGGCCATCAAGGAGATCTACCCCGACATGTTCGTCACGCCGTCGCACCGGGTCTTCCCGGTCGAGGGCGAGACGCGGCGCTGGACCACGGCGGTCCTCAACTCCTTCGTCCAGGACCGCGCGGACGTCTACCTCACCTCGCTGAACGAGAAGCTCCGGTCCTCGGGGCTCGAAGGCGGCCTCGCGTTCTTCCAGGGTCTCGGCGGCGGCATCTCGCTCGACAAGGCGCGCCAGTACCCGCTCGGCCTGCTCGGCTCGGGCCCGGCCGGCGGCGCGATCGGCGCCAACGAGCTCGCCAAGCGCATGGGCAAGAAGCGCGTGCTGCTCGGCGACATGGGCGGCACGAGCTTCGACACCGGAATCATCGTCGACAACGAGATCCACATCGACAAGAACCTGGAGCTCGGCCCGTTCATGACGGGGGTCAACCTCGTGGACGTCATCTCGGTCGGCGCGGGCGGCGGCTCGATCGGCTGGGTCTCCGAGCGCGGGGTCCCGCAGGTCGGACCGCATTCGGCCGGCTCGACGCCCGGCCCGGCAGCGCTCGGACGCGGCGGCGAGGAGCCGACGGTGACCGACGCGATGGTGACCCTCGGCTTCATCGACCCGGACAACTACCTGGCCGGCCGCGTGCAGCTGAAGCCCGAGCTCTCCAAGGGCGCGCTCGACGCGCGCTTCGGCGAGCGCTTCGGCTGGTCCACGGACGAGGCCGCGGCCGCGATGCACGACCTCGTCGTCGTGAACATGGCCAACGCCGTCCGCGAGGTCTCCGTCGGCAAGGGCCACGACCCACGCGACTTCCTGTTCCTGGCCTACGGTGGCACGCTGCCGCTGTTCGCCTCGCAGATCGCCGAGCGGCTGAACATCTCGACGATCGTCATCCCGCGCAACAGCTCCGTCTTCTGCGCGCTCGGACTGCTGTCGTCTGACTACGTCATGCGCTTCGACCAGGGCGTCGGCTGGGACCTCTCCAAGCCGGAGGGCGTCGGGAAGGTCAACGAGGCCGCCGACCAGATGGTCGAGGACGCGATCGCGCAGATGGAGTCCGAGGGCTTCCCGCGCGACCAGATCACGGTTCAGCGCACGGGCGACCTGCGCTTCCAGGGCCAGACCTACGAGCTGACGGTGCCGATGCCGGAGCGGCCGCTGACCGAGGACGACGCCACCGCGCTCTTCGACGCGTTCCTCGCGCAGTACGAGCAGACCTACGGCAAGGGCACCGCGTGGGAGGGCGTCCCCGCGTCGCTCATCAACTACTCGGTCACCGTCACCGGGGCGCAGGAGCGGCCGGAGCTCTCGAAGGCCTCGAAGAACGGTGGGCCCGCGGCGAACCTGGTCCGCGAGACCCGCGAGGTCTTCCTCCCGGGCGAGCGCCGCCGCGAGCAGGTGCCGATCATCGACGACTCCAGCTTCACCGTCGGCGCCCGGGTCGAGGGCCCGGCGATCATCGACGCCAGCGACACCACGATCTACGTCCCGCCCGGAACGACGGCGGAACGCGACGAGTACATGAACTACGTCCTGACCCGCTAGAGGAGACCGACCCCATGAGCACTCCCGACTACGACGTCATCGCGGCAGAGGTCCACCGCAAGGCGCTGCAGAACCTCACCGACGAGATGGCGATCACGCTCGTGCGCACCTCCGGGTCGCCGATCGTGACGGAGTCCAAGGACTTCTCCACCTGCCTGATGGACACGACGCCCGAGCACCTGGGCTTCTCCTCCTACGTCCTCTTCCACGTCGGCTCGTCGCTGATCGGCACGCAGGTCATCGCCGAGCTCGCCGCGCAGGGCGATCTGAAGCCCGGCGACGGCTGGATCGTCAACGACCCGCACACCGGCGGCGCCATGCACCAGGGCGACGTCTCGATCATCATGCCGACGTTCTACGACGGCGAGCACCTCGGCTGGTCCTTCGCGAACATGCACGTGCTGGACGTCGGAGGCGTCGGCATCTCCGGGTACGCGCCGGGCGCCCATGACGTCTACCAGGAGGGGATGCGCTTTCCGCCGATCCAGATCATCCGCGAGGGCAAGATCGACTCGCAGTGGGAGGCGTACATCGCGGCGAACGTCCGCGCGCCGGGCGCGGTGCTGAACGACATCCGCTCGATGGTCGCGGCCAACAACACCGCCTCGAAGAAGCTCGCCCAGATCATCGACGAGTTCGGGCTCGAGAACCACCGCAAGTACTGCGAGATCAACAAGGACCTCTCCGAGCAGGTGCTGCGGGAGCGGATCGCCAAGCTCCCCGACGGGGTCTACGAGGCGGTGGACTGGAACGAGTTCGACGGCCACGAGGGGCCCGACCGCCTGCTCGAGCTGCGGCTGCGGCTCGAGGTCGACGGCACCGACCTGCGGTTCTTCTACACGGGCGTCCCGCAGATCGACGCGTTCGTCAACTCGACGATGGGCCCCATGTTCGGCCAGGCCATGACCGGACTGATGACGGTCCTCGTCTACGGCGACCTGCCGGTCAACGGCGGCCTCTGGCGCCCGATCAGCGTTGACATCGGCGAGCCGGGGACGATCGTCAACTCGCGGCCGCCGGCGCCCGTCTCCAACGCGCACTCCGAGGTCGGCATGCGCGCCTGCAAGCTCGCCAAGGACGTGCTCTGCCAGGCCATGGCCCTGAGCGAGGATCCGGTTCTCCGCGGTCGGATCTCCGGCCAGCACCAGGACGGCTTCCCGGGCAACGCCCTGTTCGGGATCAACCAGCACAACGGCGTCTCGGTCGTCTTCTACCCCGACAACGCGATCGGCTCGGGCGGCGGCGCGCAGACGATCCACGACGGCCAGGACGCCTACGGCCTGACCTGCACGACTGGCGGCGGCATCCCGGACATCGAGAACCACGAGGGCGCCGACCCGGTGCTCTTCCTCTGGCGCAAGCTGCTCCCGAACTCGGGTGGGCCGGGCCAGAACCGCGGCGGGCAGTCGCTCGAGCAGGCGTACGCGATCCACTACTCCGACGGCATGGCCGGGCCCTGCTTCAACGCCTGCGCGCAGGTTCCCCCGCATGGCGTCGGCGGTGGCTACCCCGGCAGCGGCGGCGGCTTCTACCCGGTGCGCGAGTCGAACGTCGGCGAGCTCATCGGCAAGGGCGTGCTGCCCACGATCGACCGGCTCGACGGCCGCCGGGAGGACGTGCGCTCCAAGCTCACCCACATCGTCCTCGGACGCGGCGACGTGTTCGTCGGAACCTCGGGCGGGGGCGCCGGGCTCGGCGACCCGCTGCTGCGGGAGCCTGCGCGGGTTGCCGCGGACATCGTCGCCGGCTACGTGACGCCGAAGCACGCGCAGGCGATCTACGGCGTCATCCTCGACGGCGAGAGCCTGGTGGACGAGGCCGCGACGACGGCGGAGCGGGCGGCCATCCGCGCCTGGCGCATCGGCCGCACGCCGACGAAGGAGGCGCAGTCGCCACCGACCATCGGCGTCTCGGTGGCGCGGGACGCCGGCTCCTGGTCGTGCACGTCCTGCGACGAGACGCTCGACGACGCCGAGGGCAATTGGCGCTCGGGCGCGGTGTGCCAGGAGCGGCCGATCGCCGAGCGCTACGACGAGCTTGAGATGGTCGTGCGCGACCGCAAGGAGTCCCCGCGGGTGCACGTGCGTGAGTACTTCTGCCCGAGCTGTGCGGCGAGTCTCGGCGTCGACGTGGCGACCGACGAGCTCGAGACGCTGCCGTCTGCGCAGGCACTGAAGGTGGCCGTCCTGTCCTGACGACACCCGGGTCGACGGGGTGTCAGGAAATTTGTGGTCCTGGCACCCCGGCGCCTGTATGGTCGCTCCCGGCCGACCGATCGGTAGGAGGAGAAAGGGTCGCAATGCGCATCATGATCGTCGACGACCACGAGATCGTCCGGGAGGGGATCCGCGCGTCGCTCCAGCGTGACGACCGCATCGAGGTGGTGGGCGCGGCCGCCAATGCGGTCCAGGCCCGCCGGCTCATCCGGCAGACGCTGCCGGACATCGCGCTGCTCGACCTCCGGCTTCCCGACGTCCGCGGCGAGGACCTGTGCCGCGAGCTCGTACGGGACTTCCCGCAGACGCGCGTCATCGTGCTGAGCACCTATCTCAGTGAGGAGACCGTCCGCGGCGCGCTGGAGGCCGGCGCGAGCGCGTACGTCACGAAGTCCGCCGGCCTCGGCGAGCTGCTCTCGGCCATCGAGCGGACGATGGAAGGCGGGCCCGCGCCCGGCGCCGCCGCCGGCACCCAGATCGTCAAGCAGCTGCACGCGCTGGTGACCGACCGGATGGCCGGAACGATCCCGACGCCGCAGCAGGAGCGCGTCCTCGAGCTCGCCGCGCAGGGCTTCACCAACCAGGAGATCGGCAGCCGCCTCTTCATCTCCGAGTCGACGGTCCGCTTTCACGTGCAGAAGCTGAAGGCGAAGTTCGCGGCGCGGACGAAGACCGAGCTCATCGCCAAGGCAATCCGGACCGGCTCGATCGCGCCGGCCGGGGAGGCGGGGTACGCGACCCCGGAGACATGAGCGGCGAGTACGACCGGCTCGCCAAGACGGCGCGTCGTGCGCTCGGCGCCGAGGGGCTGATCGTGGTCGTCGAGACCCCGGAGGGGCCGCGGATCGCTGGGCGGTCGGGGCTCGAGCCACGCGCGATCGATGCGGTCGCGCCTGGGCTCGGCGCCGGCGAGGAGGCGATCCTGCGCCGCCACTACGAGGGCGTGCTGTCGGG
Organism: Solirubrobacterales bacterium; assembly: GCA_025964065.1. Taxonomy (GTDB): domain Bacteria; phylum Actinomycetota; class Thermoleophilia; order Solirubrobacterales; family Solirubrobacteraceae; genus Paraconexibacter. The sequence continues at coordinate 28,295 of JAOPZO010000064.1, forward strand.
GGAGGCCGTCCACGACGGCGTGCGGCTCGGCGCCGTCCACGCGCTGCGCCGGAGCTCGGACGCCTTCGACAACCCGCAGCTGGTGCACACGTTCGCGGCGCAGCTCGCGCTCACGGTCGCCCTGCGCCGGCGGCCGCCGATGGTCGACGACCGGCTGCAGACATGGGCGCTGCTCGACCAGCTCGTGCTCTCCGCCAACAGCCTCGGGGAGCTGAGCCGCGCGCTCGACGAGGTCATCGGCCCGCTGTTCGGCGGTGCGCGCACCGGCGTGATGGCGGCGGACCCGCAGCGCAACATGCTGCAGACGCTGCCGGGCGCGTTCGGCGTGCTCGACGGGACCGCGGCCGCCTCCCATCGCGTCAGCTTCTTCGACTCCTACTCGAACTCCGCGCGCGTGCTGACGACGGGCTGCGCGTACCTGTCGAACGCGACGGACGGCGACGCCAGCATCCGCCAGCAGTACGCGGATGTCTTCTCGGTGCAGCGGCTGCTCACGGTCCCGCTCCGGGACGTCGGCGTGCTGCACATCGCCAACGGCGCCGAGCCCTTCGACCTCGACGACCTCGAGCGCGCGCACGCGCTCGCCCCACGCGTGGCGAGCATCCTCGAACTCTCGACGAAGCTCTTCCAGCTGCGCCGCCAGCAGCGGCTCGAAGAGACCCTTGCGGCGGTCGCCGTCGCGGTCGCCTCCGGGGACGCCGCCGACGACTTCGTCCCGCCCGCGCTCCAGGAGCTCTGCGCCGCGATCGAGGCGGGGCTCGTCGCGTTCCTCCCGGACGACGGGCCCGTGGTCGTCGCGCGCTGCGACGTCGTCGACCCGATGATGGAGGAGGCGGTGCTCGAGGAAGCCGGGAGCGACCCCGGAGTGCGCGCCTACGTCGTCGGTCCCCAGCGCGCGGGCGACCCCGGCTGGGCGGCGTTCTACGTCCCCGTGCTCCTGGGGGAGATGCGGGTCGGGACGCTCGCCGCGCTCCGCACGCGGGGGGAGCCCTTCACGCTCGCCGAACGCCGCTCGCTGACGCGGATGGCGAACCTGGCGGCGCTGGCGCGCGGGGCGGAGCGCTACCAGCAGCAGCGGGCCGAGCTGGCCCGGCTGCAGGAGCGTCAGCGGATCGCCGACGACCTCCATGACGACGTCGCGCAGATCCTCTTCGCGGCGCAGCTCGCGCTCGACTCCCTGATGCACTCCGAGACCCTCGATCCCGCGATCACGGATCAGCTCGTGCGCACGCGCGGCCTGCTGATCCGCGGGGACAAGGCGATCCGCACGGTCATCCACCGGCTCTCGGCGCCCCCGGCGGCGGACCTCGCCGCGCGGCTCGGCGGCGTGGTCTGCAGCCTCGAGGACGAGTTCTCGATGGCGATCCGGCTCGAGATCGCCGAGGAGGCGTCGGCTGCCGCGCGCGGCCTGCGCCGGCCCGCCGTCGAGGCGCTGCTGAAGGTCGCGCGCGAGGCGCTCGTGAACGTCGCCAAGCACGCCGGGCCCTGCAACGTGCGGGTGCGGCTGGCGGTCCTCGAACGCGAGCAGCTGCAGCTCGACGTCTGCGACGACGGGCACGCGGTCCCGCACGCCAGCGCCTCGCCGGTCCACCACGGCCTCGGCTCGCTGCGGCGCGTGATCGACGACCAGGACGGGACGCTGCGGATGACGCACGGCGCGACCGGCGGCACGACGGTCACGGCGACGATCCCGCTCCGGCACGACGAGGAGGGGGGATTGGCGGAGACGACAGTCCCGGGGGCGCTGAGCCCGGTCTAGCGTCGGCGCCATGTCCGCCGTTCCCGTCGTCCCCTCGCTCCCGCTCGTCGAGAGCGACGAGCACCAGGCGCTCCGCGCCTCCGTCCGTGCGATCGCGCTCGACTTCGGGCACGACGCCTTCCGCCGCGCGGCCGAGGCGGGGCGGGAGCCGGAGGAGCTCTGGCGCGCGCTCGGCGAGGCGGGCTTCCTCGGCGTGAGCATCCCGGAGGAGTACGGCGGCGGCGGTCTCGGGATGCTCGAGCTCGCGATGGTCGAGGAGGAGATCAGCGCCGCGGGCTGCCCGCTGCTGCCGCTGCTCGTCTCGCCCGGGATCGCCGGCACGATCTTCGCGCGCCACGCGACGCCGGAGCAGAAGGAGCGGTGGCTGCACGGCATCGGCAACGGCCGTGACTACTTCGCCTTCGCGATCACCGAACCCGACGCGGGTTCGAACGCACACCGGATGTCCACGCGAGCGACCCGGCGCGGGAAGGACTGGGTGCTGACCGGGACCAAGACGTACATCTCGGGAGTCGAGGCGTGCGACAACCTGCTGGTGATGGCGCGGACGGGCGAGGCCGACGAGCGAGGGCGCGGCCGCCTCTCGCTGTTCGTCGTGCCGCCGGACGCGCCGGGCCTGGAGCGTCAGCACATCGCGGTCGACGTGATGGCGCCGGAGCAGCAGTGGACGCTCTTCTTCGACGACGTCGTCGTGCCCGGCGAGAACCTCGTGGGCGCGGAGGGGGAGGGGCTCGCGCTCGGCTTCGACGGGCTGAACCCGGAGCGGATCCTGGCCGCCGCGATCTGTACGGGCATCGGGCGCTACGCGCTCGAGAAGGCCTCGCGGTACGCGAACGAGCGGGCCGTCTGGGGGCAGCCGATCGGCGCGCACCAGGGCGTCGCGCATCCGCTCGCGGAGGCGAAGGTGGAGCTCGAGGCGGCGCGGCTGATGACCTGGAAGGCGGCGATCCTGCACGACGCGGGCGCGCCTGCCGGCGAGGCCTCCAACATGGCCAAGCTCCTAGCTGCCGACGCGGGGATGAAGGCGCTCGACGCGGCGATCCAGGCTCACGGCGGGAACGGGATGGCGCGCGAGTACGGCCTCGCCGACCTATGGGGCACGGTGCGCCTGCTGCGCATCGCACCGGTCTCGCGGGAGATGATCCTGAACTACGTCGCGCAGCACGCGCTCGGGCTGCCGCGCTCCTACTGAAGGTGGCCGAGCGCGCGGAGGCGCTCGCCGACGGCCTTCACGACGTGGGTGCCCTCGGCCTGGCCGAGGATGAACATCACGCCGGTCCAGCCCTCCTCGGCGAGGCCGTCGAGCGTCGCGGCCCAGCGCGCCTCGCCACCCCATACGCAGAGGCTGTCGATGAGGTGGCTCGCGAGCCGGTCACTCACCACGCTCGTGTTGCGCGGCCGCGAGTTGTCGGCGTGGAAGGCGTAGTCGTAGGCGCGGCGCATCTCCAGCACGTCCTCCTGGACCGCCTTCGGGACCCCACGCTCGTCGAGGTCACCGCGCATCGCGCGGTTCGCCATCGCGACGACCATCGCCCCGAGATCCTCACGGACCTCGGCGTGGTCCTCGCCGAGCGAGACGGACGGGGCGATCCACATCTGCCGCCCGCCGCCGGCCTGGCCCGCGCCGGCCAGGCGCCGGCGCCGCACCTCCGGGTCGAGCGTGCCGCCGTAGAGGAGCCCGTCGCCGTGCGTGGCGGCGAGCGCTGCGGCCTTCGGGCCGTCGGCAGAGATCAGCAGCGGCGGCCCCTGGCGGACGATGCCG
>JAOPZO010000078.1 GCA_025964065.1 Solirubrobacterales bacterium
GCCACGCCGCGCCGCCGGGTGCGCCGAGGCCTCAGGCGGCGGCGGCGCGCCGCGCCACGACGTCGGCCAGGAACTGCTCGTGCAGCCGGTGGTCGTCGCCGAGCTCGGGGTGGAAGCTCAGGACGAGCATGCTCCCCTGGCGCGCCGCGACCGCGTGGCCGTCGACGGTGGCGAGCACCTCCACGTCCGGGCCGTGCTCGGCGATCCAGGGCGCACGGATGAAGATGGCGTGGACCGGCCCGCCGTCGAGGTGCTCGAACTCGAGGTCGCTCTCGAACGAGCGGACCTGGCGGCCGAAGGCGTTGCGGCGCGCCTCGATGTCCATGAGGCCGAGGTGCGCACGGTCGAGCATGATGAGCCCGGCGCACGTGCCGAGCAGCGGCGTCCCCGCGGCGGCGAGCGCCCGCAGCGGCTCCGCGAGGCCCTCCCGTTCGACGGCGAGCGTCATCGTGGTCGACTCACCGCCCGGCAGGACGAGGCCGTCGAGGCCCTCGAGGTCGGCGCGGACGCGGACCTCCCGCGTGCGCGCGCCGAGGCCCTCGAGCACCCGCACGTGCGCGGCGAAGGCGCCCTGGAGGGCGAGCACGCCGACCAGTGGCGCCGCTACCACCCGCGGGTGGCGAGGACCTGCGACTCGTCGAGCTTGCGGGCCTCGAGCGAGTCCATGGCGGTGCCGAGGCCCTCGCAGGCCGCGGCGACGCGCGCCGGGTCGGCGAAGTTCCGGGTCGCCTCGACGACCGCCGCGGCGCGGGCCGCCGGGTCCGAGCTCTTGAAGATGCCCGAGCCGACGAAGACCGTCTCGGCGCCGAGCTGCATCATCAGCGCGGCGTCGGCCGGGGTGGCGATGCCGCCCGCGGAGAAGAGCGGGACGGGCAGCTTGCCCTCCTGCGCGACGGAGCGCACGAGGTGCAGGGGCGCCTGGAGCTCCTTGGCGAACGTGGCGACCTCCGCGTCGTCCATGAGCTGCAGGCGGCGGATGTCGCCGCGGATGGAGCGCATGTGGCGGACCGCCTCGACGACGTCGCCCGTGCCGGCCTCGCCCTTGGAGCGGATGAGGGCCGCGCCCTCGCCGATGCGGCGGAGCGCCTCGCCGAGGTTCGTGGCGCCGCAGACGAACGGGATCGCGAACGCCCACTTGTCGATGTGGTGCGCCTCGTCGGCCGGGGTCAGGACCTCGGACTCGTCGATGAAGTCGACCTCGAGCGCCGCGAGGACCTGGGCCTCGACGAAGTGGCCGATGCGCGCCTTCGCCATGACCGGGATCGAGACCTCGGCCTGGATCCCCTTGATCATCTCGGGGTCGCTCATGCGGGCCACGCCGCCGTCGCGGCGGATGTCCGACGGGACGCGCTCGAGCGCCATGACGGCGACGGCGCCGGCGTCCTCGGCGATCCGGGCCTGGCCCGGATCGACGACGTCCATGATCACCCCGCCCTTGAGCATCTCGGCGAGGCCGGCCTTGACGGGGAACGTCGCTTCGTCACGCATGCGGCGATCCTAGCCCCGCTCGCGCAGGCCACTCGTGCGGACGTGGCCTGCTGCGCTACTTCAGGCGGAAGGCCTTGATGCGGTCCGCGTACTGGTCGGAGTCCTTGGCGTAGACCCCGTAGGCCAGGCCCTGGATCATGCTGAGGAGCGCGGTGTGGGAGCGCACGTAGGCCGGGGAGTTCGACGAGTAGTACAGGCGGATCGTCGCGAGCTTCGCCACCTCGGAGAGGGTCGCGTCGGTGATCGCGACCGTCTTGGCCTTGCGGTGGCGGGCGAGCTTCATGGCACGGACGACGAGCGGGTGCGGGCGCCCGGCGCTCAGCCCGATGACGAGCGTGCCCTCGTCGATGCGGCCCAGGCGGGAGAGCGCCTCCTGCGACGGGCTCGCGACGATCTCAGCGCGGAGGTCGAGGAGCATCAGGAGGTGGCGGAGGTAGGAGGCGAAGAACGCCATCTGGTCCGTGCCCGCGATGAGGACCTTGTCGGCGGCGGCGATCGCCTCGATCGTCGCCTCGATGTCGGAGCGCGACGCCTTGCGCGCGGTCTCCTCGACGTTCACGTGGTCGGCGGCGATCGCGGTCTCGAACGCGCTCTGGTCGAGCGAGAAGAGCGGCTCGACGATGGCGGCGGCCTTCCCGCCGGGCGCCGTGGCGCCGCGCTCGTAGCGGCGTCGGTACTCCTCCCGCGCGGAGCCCTGGAGCTCCGGGAAGCCCTCGAAGCCGAGCGCCTGCGAGAAGCGGACGACCGTCGAGCTCGAGGTGTTCGCGCGGCGCGCGAGCTCCTCCGCCGTCTGGAACGCGACCTCGTCGAGGTGGTCGACGATGTACTGCGCGACGTCCTTCTGGGAGCGCGAGAACTCGTCGAAGCGCGCCTGGATGTAGGCGCTCAGGGTCTGGTGACCGTGGGCCTCGTGGGGCGGCGGCGCGGTGGCAAGGGCGGTGGCGGAGGTCCTCTTCATGGGCACGCGGGTCTTTCGACGCCCCACGGGGATGTTCCTCCCCCGGGCCGGGACGTCCCCCGGTTGCCGCGCGCTCCCGCCCCGCCCGCATCCTGTCCGCCCCGGTCGCGCCGCTCGACGCGCCGAAGCTCGCGTTCGGGACCTGCTCGACGACAGGGTCGCGTGGCTGCGGCGGCCCGTCGGCGTGGGCCCGGGCCGCAGCGACGCTGCGCGCTCTTCACCGGTGCCG
>JAOPZO010000086.1 GCA_025964065.1 Solirubrobacterales bacterium
CCGCGCCGCCGCCGAGGGCGCCGCCCAGCGCACCGCCGAGGTTGCCCAGGGCCGCGGAGAACTCCGACGGGATGATGAAGATCTTGTTCGCCTCGCCCTTCGCGAGCTGCGGCAGCATCTGCAGGTACTGGTACGAGAGCAGCCCCTCGTCGGGCTCCCCCTCGTGGATGGCCCGGAAGACCGTGTCGATCGCCTCCGCCTCCCCCTGCGCGCGCAGGATGGCCGCGGTCTTCGCGCCCTCGGCGCGCAGGACGGCCGACTGCTTCTCGCCCTCGGCGGTGAGGATCGAGCTCGTCTTGACGCCCTCGGCGGTGAGGATGGACGCGCGGCGGTCGCGCTCGGCGCGCATCTGCTTCTCCATCGCCTCCTGGATCGAGGCGGGCGGGTCGACCGACTTGATCTCGACCCGGTTGATCCGGATCCCCCACTTCCCCGTGGCCTCGTCGAGCACCACCCGCAGCTGCGTGTTGATGTTGTCACGGGAGGTCAGCGTCTCCTCGAGCGTGAGCCCGCCGATGACGTTGCGGAGCGTCGTGACCGTGAGCTGCTCGATCGCCTGCAGCGGGTTCGCGATCTCGTACGTCGCGTTCTTCGGATCGGTGATCGTGAAGTACAGGACCGTGTCGACCCCGATGGAGACGTTGTCCTGGGTGATGACGGGCTGCGGCGGGAACGCCACGACCTGCTCGCGGAGGTCGATGAGCGGCTTGACCTGGTCCACGAACGGGATGACGATCGTCAGCCCGGGCGAGAGCGTCCGCGAGTAGCGGCCGAGCCGCTCCACCACGCCCGCGCGGGCCTGCGGGATGATCCGCACGGCCCGCGCCGCGACGAACAGCAGGAACAGGAACAGCACTCCGGCGACGATGAGACCGGCCATGGGACGAAGCCCTCCTACTCGGTGACGAGCGCCGTGGCGCCCCGGATCTCGACGACTTCCACGCGGGTGCCCGCGGGGATGGGGTGGTCGTCGAGGTAGCTGCGCGCCGTCCAGATCTCCCCGGAGAGCTTGACGGTGCCGGTGCCGTGGTCGTTGTCGATCGGTTCCAGCACGAGGACGGACTGCCCGAGGAGCGCCTGGGCGCCCGTGCGGCTCGCCGCGGGCTGCAGCGCGTGCCGCCGGACGACGGGGCGCAGGAAGCCGAACATGAGCGCGGAGGCCACGAGGAACGTCGCGATCGACGCGAACCCGGGCGCCCCCGCGGCGTCGACCGCCGCGGCCAGGAGCGACCCGCCCGCGAACGGCGCGAGGAAGAACCCGAGCGAGATGATCTCGCCCGCCGCGAAGGCGCAGGCCACGATGATCCAGATCACCCACAGGTCCATTGAGGCGGAGCGTACTCCGCTGCCCGCCAGCCGCAAGCCGCCTCCTTGACGGCGTTCAGCGGCCGAGCAGCGCGCGGGCGAAGTCGTCCGCGTCGAACGGGCGCAGGTCCTCGAGCGCCTCCCCCACCCCGATGAGCTTCACCGGGATCCCGAGCTCGCCGGCGATGGCGAGCGCGATGCCGCCCTTCGCGGTTCCGTCGAGCTTCGTCAGGACGATGCCGTCGACCGGCACGGCCTCGGAGAAGAGCTTGGCCTGGCGCAGCCCGTTCTGGCCCGTGGTCGCGTCCACCGTGAGGAGCGTCTCGTGCGGGGCGTCGGCGAGCTGCTTGCCGATGACCCGGCGGATCTTGGAGAGCTCCTCCATCAGGTGGTCCTGGTTGTGGAGGCGGCCCGCGGTGTCGATGATGATGACGTCGGCCCCGAGCTCGCGCCCGCGCTTGACCGCCTCGAACGCCACCGAGCCGGGGTCGGAGCCCTCCGGCCCGCGCACGAGCTCGCAGCCCGAGCGCGCCGCCCAGCCCGCGAGCTGCTCGACCGCCGCGGCGCGGAACGTGTCCGCGGCGCCGAGCACCACGGTCATGCCGAGCTCTGATCGCAGGTGGTAGGCGAGCTTCCCGATCGTCGTCGTCTTGCCCGTCCCGTTGACCCCCACGGCCATGATCACCGTCGGCTCGTGGCGGACGTCGATGCGCCCCTCGCCGGTCCGCGCGAGCGCCGCGAGGAGCTCCGCGAGGCGCTCGGAGAGCTGCTCCCCGCCGACGAGCGAGCCGGCCTCGGCCTCCTGCTCGAGCTGCGCGACGACCTTCGCGGTGGTCATGGCGCCGACGTCGGCCATGATGAGCGCCTCCTCGAGCCGCTCCCAGGTCTCCTCGTCGACGTCGCCCTCGAAGAGCGTCGCCTGGACCTCGGCCGCGAGCGCCACCCGCGTCTTGGCCATGTTCTCCCGGAGCTTGCGGAAGAACCGCTTCTTCTTCTCGGGCTGCTCGGGGTCCTCGGCGACCGCGACGGAGCCCGCCGGGCCGCCCGCGCCGTCGGCGGTGATGAAGAGGTCCTGCCAGTCTCGGGCCATGGGCTGCCAAGGTACCCGCACGTGATCGAGATCCGCCCCGTCCGCTCCGACCAGCCGCCGGCCGACGCGCTCGTCGCCGCCATGGTCACCGAGCTCGAGGGCCTGTACGGGCCGATGGCGCAGCGCCGGACCCCGTCCGCCCACCCGGACGAGCTGTGGCTCCCGAACGGCACCTACCTCGTCGTCTCCGAGGACGGGACCCCCGTCGCGGGCGGCGGGATCAAGGGCCTCGCGCCCGGCATGGGCGAGATCAAGCGCATGTACGTCGTCCCCGACGTGCGTGGCCGCGGCTGGGCGCGGCGGCTGCTGCTCGCGCTCGAGGACGCGGCGCGCGAGCTCGGGCACACCCGCGTGCGCCTCGACACGGGCCCGAAGCAGGCGCACGCCCAGAGGCTCTACGAGAGCGCGGGCTACCGCTCCATCCCGAGCTACAACGACAACGACGCCGCGGCCTTCTGGGGCGAGAAGCGCCTCGACGTCTCCCCGCTCTTCCTGCGGGCCGACCCGGCGAAGGCCGAGCGCCTGCTGCTCGTGCAGCGCGCCGCCTACGCCGCCGAAGCCGAGCTCATGGGGTTCGAGGGCATCCCGCCGCTGCACGAGACGCTCGAGGAGCTCCTCGGGGCGGAGCACCAGGAGTGGCTCGGCCGCTTCGACGGGCCGACGCTCGTCGGCGCGCTCGCCTGGGAGGACGACGGCGACGCCGGCGCGATCATCAACCGCCTCGTCGTCGCGCCGACCGCGTGGCGCCGGGGCCACGCCCGCGCGCTGATGGAGGCCTTCGACGCCCGCGTCGCCGGGCGGCCCGTCACCGTCTCGACGGGTTCGGCCAACGCGCCGGCGCTCGCGTTCTACGCCCGCAGCGGCTTCCGGGTCCTCGGCGAGGAGGAGATCGCCCCCGGCGTCGGGATGACGCGGCTGCTCAGAGCGCCGTGATCTCGCGGACCGCGGTGAGCAGGTCGGGCGCGGTGACGTCCGGCGGCGTGGCCGTGGACGGGAGCACGACGTCGTCGGCGGAGATCCACGCGGTGCGGAACCCGGCGCGCGCGGCGCCCGTGACGTCCCACCAGTGCGCCGCGACGAACCAGGCGTCCTCGGGCGGCACCGTCAGCGCGTAGACGCGCGGGTCGGGCTTGTAGGCGCGGACGGCGTCGGCGCCGTCGATGCGGTCGACGCGGACGAGCAGGCCCGCGGCGTCGAGCGTGTGGCGCCCGGCGACCGCCGCGGAGTTCGTGAGGATCGCGATCGCGTGGCCGTGCTCGCGCAGGTGGTCGAGCGCCGCCGCCGCCTCGGGGCGGGCGGGCAGCGCCGC
>JAOPZO010000106.1 GCA_025964065.1 Solirubrobacterales bacterium
TCTTCGGGCACGTGAGCCCGGACGGCCGGCGTCTCCGCGACCGGCTCCGGGCGGCGCGGTGGATCCCGCGCTACGGCCGCTGGGAGGCCGGCGAGATCCTCGCCTACGGCACCGGCAGGGACGGGACCCCGGCCTTCTTCGTGCAGGCCTGGCTGCGCAGCCGGACGCACTTCGCGGTCCTCCGGGACGGCGCGTTCACCCAGATCGGGGTGGGGCTGGTCCGGGGCACCCCGAGCGGCGCCGCGGGCCTCACCGCGGCCGTGGAGTTCGGGCGCCGCTGAGCCGCCTCCGCGCGAGCGGACGGGCGCGGCTCCCCGCGGGTAGGGTTCCGGCCCTCATGTTCAAGAAGATCCTCATCGCCAACCGGGGCGAGATCGCCATCCGCGTCGCACGCGCGTGCCGCGAGATGGGCATCCCGTCGGTCGCCGTCTACTCGGAGGTGGACCGCGACGCGCTCCACGTCAGGGCGGCGGACGAGGCGTACCTCCTCGGGCCGGCCGAGGCCGCGAAGAGCTACCTCAACGTGGAGAAGATCCTCGAGGTGATCAAGGAGTCCGGCGCCGACGCCGTGCACCCGGGCTACGGCTTCCTCGCGGAGAACGCGCCGTTCGCCAAGGCGCTCGAGGACGCGGGCATCACGTTCATCGGGCCGCCCGCGAGCGCCATCGACGCCATGGGCTCGAAGACGATGGCCCGCGAACTCATGCAGAAGGCCGGCGTCCCGATCGTCCCGGGCACGACGGAGGCCGTGGACACGGTCGAGGACGCGATGAAGATCGCGAAGGAGGAGATCGGGTTCCCGGTGGCCGTGAAGGCGTCGGGCGGCGGCGGCGGCAAGGGCTTCCGCGTCGCGCTCGAGGAGAAGGACCTCAAGGACGCCTTCGAGGGCGCCTCCCGCGAGGGCGAGAAGTTCTTCTCCGACGGCACGGTCTACCTCGAGCGCTACCTGCCGAACCCGCGCCACGTCGAGGTCCAGATCCTCGCCGACACGCACGGCAACGTCATCCACCTCGGCGAGCGTGACTGCTCCATCCAGCGCCGTCACCAGAAGGTCATCGAGGAGGCGCCCGCCCCGGAGTGGGTCGTCGACGAGGAGACGCGCGAGCGCATCGGCAAGATCGGCGTGGACGCCGCCAAGGCCGTCGACTACGTCGGCGCCGGCACGATCGAGGGCCTGTTCTCGAGCGACACGAACGAGTACTTCTTCCTCGAGATGAACACCCGGGTGCAGGTGGAGCACTGCGTCACGGAGATGGTCACCGGGATCGACATCGTCAAGGAGGGCATCCGCGCCGCCGCCGGCCACGAGCTCTCCTACAAGCAGGAGGACGTCGTCCTCCGCGGGCATGCGATCGAGTGCCGCATCAACGCCGAGGACGCGTCGATGAACTTCGCGCCCGCCCCGGGCAAGATCGGGAACTACAAGGAGCCGACGGGCCCCGGCGTGCGCGTCGACTCCGGCGTCGGCGCGGGCGGCGAGGTCTCCCCGACCTACGACCCGATGGTCTCGAAGCTCATCGTCTGGGACGCGGACCGCGAGCAGGCCACCCAGCGGATGCTCCGCGCGCTCGGCGAGTACGAGATCGAGGGCCTGAAGACCCTCATCCCGTTCCACACCGCGCTGCTGCAGACCAAGGAGTGGGCCGAGGGCTCGACCTGCAAGGAGCTCCTCGAGGACAAGAAGTGGCTCAAGACGCTCGCGTTCCCGAAGGTCGAGCGGGTCGACGACGACGCCCCCGAGAAGGTCACGCAGGAGTACCAGGTCGAGGTCTCCGGCAAGCGCTTCGACGTGAAGGTCGTCGGGGAGGCTCCGGCCTACGCGGCGGCCCCCGCCGGCGGCGGCGCGAACGGCGCGGCTCCGAAGAAGCGCGGCGAGCGCAAGAAGAGCGCGGGTGGCGGCCCCGACCTGCTCGAGTCGCCGCTCCAGGGCAACATGTGGAAGATCCTCGTGAAGGCGGGCGACACGGTCGAGGAGGGTCAGCTCCTCTGCATCATCGAGGCGATGAAGATGGAGAACGAGATCACCGCGCACAAGGCCGGCACGATCTCCGACCTGCCGATCAAGGAGGGTGACCCGATCAACGCGGGCGCCCCGATCGCCACGATCACCTCCGCCGAGGCGCCGGCCGGGTAGCTCCCACGGCGCGCGCGGCCACGCCGGCGGGCGCCCCACGGCGATGTGCGGGTCGGATGGGTTCACATGGGGCCCACCCGACCCAACCGGTCCCGCCGGCACGTCCGACCGTCCCACGCCGTCGCACGGGCACGGGCACGGGCACGCAGGCCGCTGAGGCGCACGCCCAGCGCCGCCGCCGCCGCGCCGCCCACCGCGTCGAGCCAGAAGTGGTTTGCGCTCACGAGCACGACCGCCAGGACGAGCAGCGGGTAGAGCACCGCGAGCACCCGCACCCACCGCAGGCCGGCGAGCGTCGCGACGATGCCGCCCGCGATGAGCGCGAACGCGACGTGCCCGCTCGGGAAGGCCGCGTACGGGCTCTGCACCGTGGCGGCGAGCGAGGAGGTCGCCCGCCCCATCGGGTCCTCGAGCCCGGGAACGCCGAGCAGGCGCGGCGGGGCGGTCGGCAGCGCGAGGTACCCGGCGACCACGAGCGCCTGGGTCGCGAGGAACGCGTCGCGGGCGCGGGCGGCGTGCGCGGGACGCTCGAGCCACGCCCACACGAGCGCGCCGACCGTCGCGGGCACGTGCGCCCAGACGTAGAAGAGCAGCACGGCCTCCATGAGCCCCGGGACGCCCCGCGCCCACGCGTGCAGCGCCGGCTCGACCCAGAGCCCGAGCGCCTGCTCCGTCTCGAGCAGCGCCCGCCCGCGGGCGATCGCCGCCGTCGGGTCCTCCGGCGCGGTGAGCGCCACGAGCGGGCAGACGGCGAAGGCGAGCGCCACGAGCGCCGCGTCGCGGATGGCGCGGCGCCAGGTCCGGTGAGGGGAGCCGGAGGGGATGCGCCGCCGGTACCCGGGACGCGGCC
>JAOPZO010000108.1 GCA_025964065.1 Solirubrobacterales bacterium
GGACGCGGGGGCGGTGCGGCTCGAGCTGCGGAGCCTCGCGTCGGTCGCCGTCCCCGCGGGCCCGGCGCTGCCCGGGGCCGGGACCGGCCTGGTCGGCCTGGCCGAGCGCGTCTCCCTGGCCGGCGGCGAGCTCCAGCACGGCATCGACCCCGACGGCGCCTTCGTCCTGCGGGCCCGGCTCCCGCGATGATCCGCGTCCTGCTCGTCGACGACGACGCGCTCGTGCGCTCCGGGCTCCGGCTCATGCTCGCGGGAGCGGCGAACCTCGAGGTCGTGGCGGAGGCGGCCGACGGGAGCGAGGTGCTCGCCGCCGTGGACCTCCACCGGCCCGACGTCGTCCTCATGGACCTCCGCATGCCGTGCCTGGACGGCATCGCCGCCACGCGCCTGCTCACCGCGCAGCCCGCGGCGCCCGCCGTCCTCGTGCTCACGACGTTCGACGCCGACGAGCTCGTCCTCCGGGCGCTGCAGGCGGGCGCCGCCGGCTTCCTGCTGAAGGACACGCCGCCGGCGGAGATCGTCCGCGCGATCGAGCTCGTGCACGCGGGGGACGCGGTGCTCTCCCCCGCCGTGACCCGGCGGCTCATCGGGATGGTCGCGGGCGACACCGACGCGGGCGCCCGGGCCGACCGGGCCCGGGCGCAGCTCGCGACGCTCAGCCCACGTGAGCACGACGTCGCGCTCGCCGTGGGCGAGGGCCGGGGGAACGCCGAGATCGCCGCTGCCCTGCACCTCTCCGTGGCGACCGTGAAGGGCCACGTCTCCCGCCTGCTCGACAAGCTCGAAGCCGACAACCGCGTCCAGGTCGCCCTGCTCGTGCAGGAGGCCGGCCGGGGCTGAGCGCCCCCGTAGCGCCCCGAACGTGACGAGCAGGAGCACCAGCCCGAGGACGAAGCCGACGACGCGCAGCGTGCGGAGGGGCTCAGGCACTCGTGAGGAGCGCGACCGCGATGGCGGTCATCACGAGCGCGACGCCGGCGTCGAGAGCCCGCCAGGCGACGGGCCGCGCGAACAGCGGGCGCAGGACCACCGCGCCGTAGCCGAGGCCGGCGAACCACGCGACGCTGCCGAGGGCCGCGCCGGCCCCGAAGAGCCAGCGCTGGTCGCCGTGGGTTCCCGCGACGGAGCCGAGCAGCAGGACCGTGTCGAGGTAGACGTGCGGGTTGAGCCACGTCAGGGCAAGTGCGGTCGCCAGCGTCGCGGTCCGCTGCGTCACCGGGCCGCCGGGTATCGCCTCCAGGGCCGCGGGACGCAGCGCCCGGCGGGCCGCCAGCGCGGCGTAGGCGAGGAGGAAGGCCGCGCCGCCGACGCGCACGGCCGTCAGGAGCGTGGGCGCCCCGGCGAGGACGGCGCCCATCCCGCCCACGCCGAGCCCGATCAGCAGGACGTCGGAGGCGGCGCAGGTGACGACGACGAGCGCCACGTGCTCGCGCCGGAGCCCCTGCCGGAGGACGAAGGCGTTCTGGGCGCCGATGGCGACGATGAGCGTCAGGCCGAAGCCCAGGCCGCTCAACGTCACGAGGAGGTCGTCGGTCACGCGGGTCATGGTGCGGCAGGTCCTCGCTGCAGTCCAGTTCATGTTCCTGCAGCTGCATTAGCATCGCTCACGACATGCGCTTCGACCCGGATCAGCTCCGTGCGTTGAGCGCGGCCGTCACGGCGGGCTCGCTCGACGGCGCGGCGCGCGCCCTGCACGTGACGCCCTCCGCGATCAGCCAGCGCCTGCGCGCCCTCGAGACGCGCACGGGCCGGGTACTGCTCGTGCGCTCGAAGCCCGTCCGCCCGACGACGTCGGGCAAAGCGCTGCTCCTGCTCGCGCGGCAGCTCGAGCTGCTCGAGGCGGACGCCGCGGCCGCGCTCGGCGAGGACGCGCACCGCCCGCTCCCGGTCGCGGTGAACGCCGACTCCCTCGCGACCTGGGTGCTGCCGGCGCTCGCGCCCCTGGCGGCCACCACCGCGTTCCACCTCCGCCGGGAGGACGAGGGGCGCACGAGCGAGCTGCTGCGGGAGGGCGAGGTCGTCGCGGCCGTCACCACCGAGGCGACCCCGGTCGCGGGCTGCGCGTCCACACCGCTCGGTGCGATGCGCTACCGCGCCGTCGCCGCGCCGGCCTTCGCCCGGCGGTGGTTCCCGGACGGCGTCGACGCCGACGCGCTCGGCCACGCTCCCATGCTCGCGTTCGACCGCGACGACCCGCTGCAGCACGAGTTCCTCACGCGGCACGCCGGTCCGGACGCGCGGCCGCCGACGCACATGGTCCCGTCCTCGGCGGACTTCGCCGCGGCCGTCCGGCTCGGCTTCGGCTGGGCGCTGCTCCCCGAGCTGCAGCTCGACCCCGGGCTCGTCGAGCTCGATCCGGGCGCACCGACCGACGTCGCGCTGCACTGGCAGCGCTGGCGCCGCCAGTCCGGGGCGCTGGAGGCGCTCACCCGGGCGATCGTGGCCGGGGCGCGCGCGGCGCTCGTGCCCTCAGGCAGGGGGTGACGGCGGCGCGGCGAGCACCGTGCGGTCGCGGCCCGCGTGCTTCGCGGCGTAGAGCGCCTCGTCCGCGCGGCCCACGAGCGCGGCGGCGCTCTCCCGCCCGTCCCACCCCGCGACCCCGATCGAGCAGGTGCGCCCCTCCGGGACCGCGGCCCGCAGACGGTGCGCGACGCGCACCGCGACTCCGGGCGCCGCGTCCGCGAGCAGCACGCAGAACTCCTCGCCGCCCCAGCGGCCGAGCAGGTCGCCCGCGCGGAGCTCGGTGCGCCAGGCGAGGACGGAGCGCTGCAGCAGCAGGTCGCCCGCCTGGTGGCCGAACGCGTCGTTGAAGGCCTTGAAGCGGTCCATGTCGATGAGCAGCACCGTCACGGGCGTGCCGGAGCGGGCGGCACGCGGAAGCTCCCGCGCCAGCGCCTCGTCCATGGCCCGGCGGTTCGCCGCGCCCGTGAGCGCGTCCGTCCGCGCGAGAGCGTCGAGCAGGCGGACGTGGCGGCGGAGCCCGAGCTGCGTCTGGGCCGCGGTCGCGAGGACGGAGAGCGCGTCGAGCTGCGCCGGCTCGAGCGTGCGGGGCGCCGGGTCGTGCACGCAGAGGGTGCCGATCGCGTGCCCCTCGAAGATGAGCGGGAAGCCGGCGTAGGAGCCGATCGTCCCGTCCGTCACGAACGGGTTGTGTTCGAAGCGCTCGTCGTTCCGCGCGTCCGCCACCAGCAGCGGCCGGTCCGGGTCGCGGATCGTCCACGTGCAGAAGGTGAGCTCGCGGTCCACCGCCTCTCCGGGGGTCCCGAGCCCACGCGCCGCGCGGAACCACAACCGGTCCGCGCCGACGAGGTTGATCTCCGCCGAGGCCGTGCCGCACACGTGGGCGGCCACGCGGATCAGGCC
>JAOPZO010000112.1 GCA_025964065.1 Solirubrobacterales bacterium
GAGCACCGCGGTGACCACCGGGTGCGCGCGGGCGACCGCGGCCGTGGCGTCGCGCGAGGCGTCGTCGACCACGAGCACCTCGAACGCCGCGCCGAGGTCCTGCGCCGCCAGGCCGTCGAGCAGGGCCGGGAGCGTCGCGGCCGCGTCACGCGCGGGCACCACGACGCTCACGACGGGCCCGCTCAGAAGATCCCGCGCTTGCGGAAGACGTACGCCAGCCCGCCCGCGACGACGAGCATCACGAGGAGCACGACGACGAAGCCGGAGAACTCGCCCTCGCCCGGGACTCCGACGTTCATCCCGAAGAGCCCGGTGATGAGCGTGAGCGGCAGCAGGATCGCGCTGAGGGCGGTCAGCAGGCGGAGGACGTCGTTGGCCTCGTGGGTGAGCACGGACTCGTTCGTGCTCTCGAGGCCCTCGACGACCTCCTTGTAGTTCTCGAGCATGTCCCAGATGCGCTCGGACGCGTCCGTGATGTCGTCGAAGTAGATGTCGAGGTCCTCCGGGATGTAGCGCTTCGTCCGCTCGAGGTCCCGGAGCGCCGCGCGCTGCGGGCGCGTGATCTTCCGGAAGTTGATGACCTCCTGCTTCGCGTTCGAGAGATCGCGGACGATGTCCTTGGAGCGCCCCTCGAAGATGTCCTCCTCGAGGCGCTCGAGCTTGTTCCCGATCTTCGCGAGCATCGGAAACGCCGCATCCACGCAGCCGTCGACGATCTTGTAGAGCAGGTAGCCGGGGCCCTTGGAGAAGAGCTGCTCGCGCTCCTCCTCGCGCGTGCGGCAGCGCTCGTAGAGGTACTCGAGTGGCTGGATCGGCTCGTTCGGGAGCGTGATCACGTAGTCCGGGCCGATGAAGATGTCGACCTCGGCCTGGTTGAGCCGGCCGATCTTCTTGTCGTAGGCCGGGAAGTGCAGGACGACGAAGAGGTACCCGGGGTACTCGTCGACCTTCGGGCGCTGGTTGCGCGAGAAGACGTCCTCGTAGTCGAGCGGGTGGAAGTCGAAGTGCTCCTCGAGCCACGCGCGGTCCGCGGGGCGGGGGCGCTCGATGTTGATCCACTTCAGGCCGTCGAGCTCGACGACCTCGTACAGCCGGGGCTCAGGCTCGGACGTGCTGGAGCCGCCGCGGGCCCGCGCACGATCCGGCCGCCGAAGGCGTGGTGGCTTCGGGAGGTTCGGCACGGGGACTTCGGGGCTCGTCGGGCGTCGCGGGCATCGGGATTCGGTCTTGAGTCTATCCGCGCCGACGTCGGATGGGTGAGCCGCTACACTGCCGCGTCACATAGCTGGACACATCCAGAGGGGTGGAGGGACTGGCCCGATGAAACCCCGGCAACCACTCGCAGGCGTCAGGACGAGCAGCGAGAAAGGTGCCAATTCCTGACAGATGTGGCCGGAGCTCCGCGCCTTGCTGCAACGAACCTCCGCCACCCAAACGGAGGTTCGTCGAGTTCCATGGCTGCAACTGCATTGAAGTGCCGCGAGTGCAAGACGGAGTACGCGCTCGAAGCGCGCTACGTCTGCGAGAAGTGCTTCGGCCCCCTCGAGGTCGACTACAGCGCCCCGGACGTCCACGACGTCGGTGAGCTCCGCCGCAAGATCCAGGGCGGCCCGCAGAACATCTGGCGCTACGCCGACTTCCTGCCGCTCGAGAACGGCCAGCCCGGCTCCGCGAGCCGCAACTCCACCGCCGGCGGCCTGCCGGCGGGCTGCACCCCGCTCATCCGCGCCGACCGCCTGGCCGAGCGCCTCGGGCTCCGCGAGGTCTGGGTGAAGAACGACGCCGCGAACCCCACGCACTCCTTCAAGGACCGGGTCGTGAGCGTCGCCTCCGCCCGCGCCCGCGAGCTCGGCTTCACGACGCTCGCCTGCGCCTCCACGGGCAACCTCGCGAACGCCGTCGCCGCCCAGGCCGCCGCCCTCGGCCTCCCGAGCTACGTGTTCATCCCGGCGAACCTCGAGGAGCAGAAGATCCTCGCCACGGGCGTCTACGGGACGAACGTCGTCGCCGTCAACGGCAACTACGACGACGTCAACCGCCTCTGCGTCGAGCTCTCGGGCGAGCGCGAGGGCTGGGCGTTCGTGAACGTCAACATGCGCCCGTACTACGCCGAGGGCTCGAAGACGATCGCCTACGAGATCGCCGAGCAGCTCGGCTGGCAGACCCCGGACCGCGTCGTCGGCCCCATCGCCTCCGGCTCGCAGTTCACGAAGCTCGACAAGGCGTTCGCCGAGTGGCTCGAGCTCGGCTTGATCAGTGGTTCGCATCCGACGTTCAACGGCGCGCAGGCCGTCGGCTGCAACCCCGTCGCCCATGCGTGGGAGCAGGGCCGCGACTTCTGCCAGCCCGTCAAGCCGGACACCATCGCCAAGTCGCTGGCCATCGGCAACCCGGCCGACGGCCCCTACGCGCTCGACGTCGCGAAGCGCACGGGCGGCTCGATCGAGCAGGTCACCGACGACGAGATCCGCCACGGCATCCGGCTCCTCGCCGAGACCACGGGCGTGTTCACCGAGACCGCGGGCGGCGTGACCACGGCGGTGCTCAAGAAGCTCGCCGACCAGGGCGCCATCGACAAGGAGGAGCGCGTCGTGCTCGTCATCACGGGCGACGGGCTGAAGACGCTCGACGCCGTCCGGGACTCGTTCGAGGTCCACACCATCGAGCCGACCTTCGACGCCTTCGAGCGCGAGTTCGCCGGCGTGAGCGGGGCGGCGCGCTGATGGCCGTCAAGGTGAAGCTCCCCACGCAGCTGCGGGCCGTCGCCGGCGGCGACAGCGAGGTGCTCGTCGAGGCCGCCACGGTCGGCCAGGCGCTGGCCGCGCTCTACGCCGTCCACCCGGACCTGAAGGACCGCATCGCCGACGACGACGGGACGCTCCGGCGCTTCGTCAACGTGTACGTCAACGGCGACGACATCCGCTTCGGCGAGGGGCTCGACACGCCGCTGGCGGCGGGCGCGGAGCTGCAGATCCTCCCGGCGGTCGCGGGCGGCTAGCCGTGCTCCTGCGGGAGCAGCGCGACGGGAGCGTCCTCGCGATCGCCCAGCCCGCGCACGCCGCGCTGGCCGGGCGCCTCGCGGAGGCATGGGACGACGACCTTGCCCCGGACCTCGTCCGGGCCACCCACCACCACGACGACGTGTGGGCCGAGCGCGACGCCCGCCCGCCGTTCAACCCGGCCACGGGCCGCCCCACCGACCTGCTCGAGCTCGGGGACGGGGACCGCGTGCGGATGTGGTCGCGGGTGGAGGAGGTCGCCGCGCCGCTCGGGCCCGAAGCCGCCCTCTGGGTGCTCCGGCACGCCGAGCGCCTCCACGAGGACTACGACGAGGCGCCCGTGAAGGCGATGGCCGCGGCGATCGGCGCCCGCATCGACGAGCGCGTCGCCGCGCTCCGGGCGCGGGGCCCGCGCTTCGACGACGCCGAGCTCGCCCGCGGCACCTCGCTGCTCGCGCTCTTCGACACGCTCTCGCTCCGCCTCTGCTTCGGCGTCGGGGAGGCGGTCCCGGCCGGGGTCCTGCGGCTCACCCCGGAGGCCGAAGGCGCCGTGGGCGTGACTCCCTGGCCGTTCGTCGGCCGGCGCGTCGACACCTTCGTGGAGGGCCGGGCGCTCCCGGGCCGCCTCGCCGACCAGGAGGCGCTCGACGCCGCCTGGGAGGCCACGGCCCCCGCGCCGGTGCCGGTCGTCCTCGTCCCCGGCGGGTAGCTTCCGGCACGTGCTGACGCGCCTGGCTCAAGCGCTCGCGGGCGCCCGCTTCGCCCTGTGGCGGCGCTACGCCACCGCGCGCCTCGGCCGCCTCGGCGTCACCGTCCGCTGGGAGGTCGCCGCGCCGCCGCGCTTCTGGACGCTTCCGCGGCTCGAGCCCGTGGTCGGACCGGGGACGGGGCCCGGGACGCTCCTCGTCCGGCTCGGGCACGACGTGAAGCTCGGGCGCGAGCTCGTGCTCGAGGTGTGGACGGGCACCGAGAACCGCCTGGAGGTCGGCGACCGCTCGACGTTCGAGGCGTTCTGCCGCCTCCAGCTGCAGGGCGGCGGCATCGCACTCGCCCACGACGTGCACGTCCGCGACCTCGTGCTCCTGAAGACGAAGTCGACGCTCACGGTGGGGGAGGGCACGGTCCTCAGCCGCGGGGTCCACGTGCACGCGACCGCCGGCGTCACGATCGGCGCGCACAACGCGATCGGGGAGCGCACGTCGTTCATCGACTCGGACCACACCGTCGTCGACGACGACACCCCGGTCCTCGAGCGCCCGGTGAAGGCCGACCCGATCGTCCTCGGCCGGAACGTCGCGGTGAGCGCGAACTGCGTCCTGCTGCGCGGCACGCGGATCGGCCCGAACGCCGTCGTGGCGGCCGGCGCGGTCGTCAACGGCGGCGCCTTCCCGGGCGGCTGGCTGATCGGCGGGCTTCCGGCGCGCTCCCTGCGGGCACTCCAAGGGGCCGATGGCCGCCGCGAAGAAGCCGCTCGCTGAGTACGACGCCAAGCGGAACTTCGGCGCCACCCCGGAGCCGAAGGCGAAGCGGCGGAAGGACGCGACGGCGCCGCAGCCGCGGTTCGTCGTGCAGGAGCACCACGCCACGCGCCTGCACTGGGACCTCCGGCTCGAGCGCGACGGCGTGCTCGTCTCCTTCGCGGTGCCGAACGCGCTGCCGCTCGAGCCGCGCAAGAACCACCTCGCGGTGCACACGGAGGACCACCCGCTCGAGTACCTCGACTTCCACGGGGTGATCCCGGAGGGCAACTACGGCGCCGGGACCATGACGATCTGGGACCACGGGACCTACGAGGTCCTGAAGTGGGAGGACCGGAAGATCGAGGTCCACCTCCACGGGGAGCGCGTCGACGCGCGGTACGCGCTCTTCCCGATCGACAAGGGCGAGCAGCCCAAGGACTGGATGGTCCACCTCATGGGCGAGCCGGCCGACCCGGACATGGAGGCCATGCCCGAGTGGGTGGCGCCCATGCTGGCGAAGGCCGGCGAGCTCCCGCCGGACGCCGACGACGGCTGGGCCTACGAGATCAAGTGGGACGGCATCCGCGCGGTCGCCGTCTCCGAGCCCGGGACGCTCAAGCTCTTCACCCGCAACCAGAACGAGGTGAGCGCGCGCTACCCCGAGCTCCGCCCGTTCAACAGGGCCCTGAGCCACCACCGCGCGATCCTGGACGGGGAGGTCGTCGCGTTCGGGCCCGACGGCACCCCGAGCTTCTCCGCGCTGCAGGCGCGCATGCACCTGACCTCCGACAGCGCCGCGCGCCGCCTCGCGAAGGCCTCCCCGGTCTCCTACGTCGTCTTCGACCTCCTGTGGCTCGACGGGCACGACCTCACGCGGCTGCCCTACGCGGAGCGCCGCGCACGGCTGCGGGAGCTGCTCGAGGACGCCTCGCGCTGGACGGTCCCCGACCACGTCGTGGGCCACGGCTCCCAGGTCCTCGCCGCCGCGCAGGCCCAGGGGCTCGAGGGCGTCATGGCGAAGAGGCTCGACGCCCCGTACACCCCCGGCGGGCGCACGGACGCCTGGCGGAAGGTGAAGCTCGTGCAGCGCCAGGAGCTCGTCGTCTGCGGCTGGCTGCCGATGCGGTCCCACCCGCCCCGGCGCCGCGACCGGATCGGCGCGCTCGTCGTCGGCGTGAACGGGGACGACGGCCTCCGGTACGCCGGGCGGGTCGGCACGGGCTTCACCCAGGCCGAGCTCGACCGGCTCGCCGGGCTCCTCGGCCCGCTCGAGCAGCCGGGGGCGCCGTTCACCGCGCCGGGTGGCCCGAAGCCGCCGCGCGAGGCGGTGTGGGTCGCCCCGCGCTACCTCGCCGAGGTCGAGTTCACCGAGTGGACGCCCGATGGCCAGCTCCGCCACCCCTCCTACAAGGGGCTGCGCGACGACAAGCCCGCCTGGGCGGTCGTGCGGGAGGACGCGAAGGTCGCCGAACTCGTCGTGGAGGACGTCCCGGTCCGCCTGAGCAACCCGCGCAAGGTCCTGTACCCCGCCGTCGGCTTCACCAAGACGGACGTCGTGGACTACTACCAGCGCATCGCGGACGTCCTGCTGCCGCACCTCGCGGGCCGCCCGCTGACGCTCAAGCGCTACCCCAACGGCGTCGACGGGAAGTTCTTCTACGAGAAGAACGCGCCCTCGCACCGGCCCGAGTGGGTGCGCACGGTGCGGGTGGGGGAGATCGACTACGTCCTCTGCGAGGACCGCCCGACGCTCGCGTGGCTCTCGAACCTCGCCGACCTCGAGCTGCACACGCCCATGGCCCGCGGCAGCGCGGCCGCGACGCCGACGATGGTCGTCTTCGACCTCGATCCCGGCCCGCCCGCCACGATCGTCGAGTGCTGCCGGGTCGCGCTGCTGCTCGAGGGGACCCTGGGCGGCCTCGGCCTTCGGACGTGGGCGAAGACGAGCGGCTCGAAGGGCCTGCAGCTCTACGTCCCGCTGAACGACCCCGCTGCGACCGAGCCGGTGGCCAAGGGGTTCTCGAAGGCGGTGGCCGAGCTGCTCGAGAGCGAGGAGCCCGGGCTCGTCGTCTCCAAGCAGACGAAGGCGCTGCGCACGGGCAAGGTGCTCGTCGACTGGAGCCAGAACGACGAGCACAAGACGACGGTGAGCGTCTACTCCCTGCGTGCGCGGGAGCGCCCGACGGTCTCCACGCCCGTGACCTGGGCCGAGGTCCGCGCCTGCGCGGCGGGCGGGGACCCGGAGCAGCTCGCGTTCACGAGCGCGGAGGTCCTCGCGCGGGTCGCGGAGCACGGCGACCTGTTCGCACCCGTCCTCTCCGCGGTGCAACGGCTGCCGGGCTGATCTCACGATCTCCTCACGCACGGTGCCCTCGGATGGGGGCAGGATGCAGGGATGTCTCCCCTGAAGATCCGGGCCCTGCTCCCTGCAGCCGCCCTCGCCCTCACCCTCGGCGCCCCCGCCGCGGCGACCGCCGCGAGCGCACCCGGGGTGTCCGTCTCCTCGGCGACGAGCCTCACGCAGTCCTCCGCCGTCCTGCGCGGCGCCGTGAACCCGCGCGACGTCCAGACGAGCTACGTCTTCCAGTACGGCCCGACGAGGGCCTACGGCGCCCAGACCGCGCCCGTCGCGGTCGGCAAGGGCACGACGACGCGCTCCGTCTCCGCCAGGGTCGCCGGCCTCGCGCCGGCGACGACCTACCACTTCCGCCTCGTCGCCACGAGCGGCGCGGGCACCTCGCGCACCGCCGACCGCACGTTCAAGACGAGCAGGCAGCCGCTCGGGCTCGCGCTCGCCGCGACGCCGAACCCGGTCCCCTTCGGCGGCCCGACGACGGTCGGAGGCGTGCTCTCCGGCACGGACAACGCCGGCAAGCAGGTCGTGCTGCAGCAGAACGCGTTCCCGTTCACCGCCGGCTTCGCGAACGTCGGCAACCCGCAGCTGACCTCGGCCACGGGCGCCTTCGCCTTCCCGATCCTGTCGCTGACGGCCACGACCCAGTTCCGCGTCCGCGTGGCGGGCCGCAACGTCGCGAGCCCGATCGTCACCGCGCTCGTCGCGGTCACCGTCGGCACGCGCGTGGACCGCACCCGGGTGCGCCGCGGGCGCACCGTCCGCTTCTTCGGCACGGTCACGCCCCGTCGCGACGGCGCGAACATCGCGGTGCAGAAGCTCCGCGACGGCCGCTGGATCACCATCGGCGGCACGATCGCCCGGAGCTTCCAGGCGACGCGCTCGCGCTACTCCGTCCGCGTGC
The DNA here is from genome assembly GCA_025964065.1 of Solirubrobacterales bacterium. Taxonomy (GTDB): domain Bacteria; phylum Actinomycetota; class Thermoleophilia; order Solirubrobacterales; family Solirubrobacteraceae; genus Paraconexibacter. The sequence continues at coordinate 7,717 of JAOPZO010000112.1, forward strand.
GGGTCCCGCGCGGCGGCTCCTACCGCATCTTCGTGGGGACGAACTCCGGCGACATCTCGAACAACGTCGGCCGGACCGTGCGCATCACGAGCTTCCGCTAGAGGACGCCCTTCGTCGCGTCGCCCAGGGGCACCGGCTCGGTCCGGATGATCTCGGGCGGCGCGGCGACGTGCTCGGGAAGCGCCGCGAACAGCTCGGCCATGTAGGGCTTCGCCATGTGCGCGTCGAGCGCCTCCCCGGAGGCCCAGCGCTCGACCATGACGAAGCGCTGCGGCTTCTCCGTGTCGCGGTGGAGCGCGTAGGAGACGCAGCCCTCCTCCGCGTGCGTCTGCTCGATCGCCTGCTGGAGGGCAGCCTGCACGGCGTCCTCCGAGCCCGGCTTGACCTCGACGATGGCGACCACGACGACCTGCGTGCTGGGGGACATGGAAGCGACCCTACCCCGGCACCTCAGGGCCCGGCGCAGAGCGACTGGAGCACCCCGAGCGCCTCCTCGGGCTCGCCGCGCCGCATGAGCGCGAACGCGCGGGTCGCGTGGTCGACGTCCTCGAGCGACACGTCGACCCGCTCGACGCAGAACCGGGCGATCCAGCGGACCGCCGCCGCCTCGTAGCGCTGCGGCTCCCGGTCGCGGAGCAGGACGCAGACCTCCAGCGCGTCGTCGAGGCGGACCTGCGGCAGCTCGGCGGCGGCGGCGCGGATCAGCGTGAGGTTCTTCGTCTGGAGCGCCCGGCGGAAGCGGGCGTAGGCGGATCCCTGGCTCGTCATGCGAACGCATGTTCGCATGTGGGTCAAGGTGCCGCGTCCTCCCGAACGGGCATCATCCGCTCCGTGCGAGGAATAGAGATCCGCGGGGACATGATCCGCCTCGGCCAGCTGCTGCAGCACGCGGGCATCGCGGACTCGGGCGGGGAGGCGAAGCAGCTCCTGGCCGAGGGGCTCGTGCAGGTCAACGGCGAGGCCGAGGCCCGACGGGGGCGGCAGCTCCACGTCGGGGACGTCGTCGTGGTCGGGGAGGAGCAGGTCGTCCTGACCTGACCCCGGACCTCCGGCCGACGCGGGCCTGACCGTCAGCGCGGCCCCGCCTTCGCGGGGCGCTTCGTCGTTCAGGGGGTCCGCGCGCCGCTCGTGCGGGCGTCGACCGCCCGCGCGTGCCCGGCGATGAGGCCGATGACCTCGTCCCACGCGCCGCGCGGGATGTCGTGCCCCATTCCGCGGACGAGCTCGAGCCGCGCGCCCGCGATCGCCTTCGCGGTCGCCTTCCCGCCCGACGGCGCGACGAGCTTGTCGTCCGTGCCGTGGACGACGAGCGTCGGCGCCGTGATGCGCCGCAGGCCGGCGGTCCGGTCGCCCGCGGCGAGGATCGCGGCGAGCTGCCGGCCCGCGCCGCGGCGGTCGGAGGAGCGGTCGAAGCTCTCCCCGGCCATCTCGCGCGTCTCGGCGACGTCGCGCTCGAACCCGGGGGAGCCGACGAGGCCGAACAGCTGGACGACGCGCTCGATCGCCTCCTCGCGCTCCCGCGACGGCGGCTTGACGAGGAACGGCAGGACCTTCAGCGCGGGCTGCCCGACCCGACGGGCGCCCGTGGTCGACATGATCGACACGAGCGAGAGGACCTTGTCCGGGTGCCGGACGGCGAGCTGCTGGGCGATCATCCCGCCCATCGAGGCCCCGACGACGTGGGCAGCGCCGAGCCCGAGGGCGTCGATGAGCCCCGCGGCGTCCTCGGCCATGTCGTCCAGCGTGTACGCGACGTCCTTCGGCCGGCGCAGGACGAGCTCCTTGAGGCTCGGCGGCCGGTGGTCCGAGAAGTGCGTCGAGCGCCCGACGTCGCGGTTGTCGTAGCGGACGACGAAGAACCCCTCGCGCGCGAGCTGCTCGCAGAACTCCACGCGCCAGGCGAGCATCTGGGTCCCGAGCCCCATCACGAGGAGGACGACGGGGTCGCCCGGGTCCCCGAAGGTCTCGTGGCAGAGCGCGATGCCGGGGGCGACGGCGATGTGCTGTTCGGCCATCCCGAGACGGTAGTGACCCCGGGACGGCGAACGCCCCGCGGATGCGAGGCGTCGGGGAGCGCGCCCGGCTGGATTCGAACCAGCGGCTTCTTGCTCCGGAGGCAAGCACTCTATCCACTGAGCTACGGGCGCTTCGCGGGCCAGCCTAGCGGATCGGGCGCCGCCTCCTCAGGGTGCGAGGAACCGCAGGGAGACCAGGTGGTCGCCCGCGCCCGCGCCACGTAGCGGCTTGTGGCGGGTGAGCTCCTCGCCCGGCCCGCGGAAGCCCGCCGTGGTCGCCCAGCCGCGCAGCGCGGCGAGGTTCGGGACCCACCAGGTGAACTTCGAGCCGGGCATCGCGGGCCGGAAGTCCGCGATCGGGCGCCGGGGGTGCAGGCGCGTCATCGCGACGGAGTACGTGTCGAGCAGCAGGAGCTCGCCGCCGGGCAGGAGCGTCTCGCGGATGCGCTCGAGCGCCCCGATCGGGTCGCGGAGGTGCTGCAGGACGGTGGAGCAGACGATGGTGTCGACCCGCCCGCCGAGCCAGTCGGGCGTGAGGTCGTAGACGTTGCCCTCGACCCGCTGGACGCCTGATCCGAGCGCGCGGTGGGCGAGCGCGAAGCCCGAGCCCCACTCGAGACCCTGCGCCTCGCTCGCGGCGAGGTTCTCCGCGGCGGTGTTCGGCGGCCAGTCGGCGTCCGTGCCCTTCTCCAGGTCGAGCGCGAAGACGGTTGCGGCGCCGCGCTTCTCGGCCTCGAAGGCCCAGAAGCCGTCGAAGGTGCCGACGTCGAGGACCCGCTTCCCGCCGAAGGAGGCCGGAAGCGCGGTGCCCGCGAACGGCCGCAGGTCGCAGAAGCCGGGAGTCGTGACGCCCTCCGGGAGCTCGATCGTGTGGTACCAGCCGGGGTGGGCCGCGACCGCGGCGGCGAGGGTCTCTTCGGGCACGCGGGGACCGTACCCCGCGGCGCCGGGGGCGGGGCAGCCCGTCCCCGGGGGTGGCGGCCGGCCGCGCACCGCCTTAGCTTCCTGCTCATGCTCAAGGGATTCAAGGACTTCCTCATGCGGGGGAACGTCGTCGACCTCGCGGTCGCGGTCGTCATCGGCACCGCCTTCGGCGCGGTGGTCGCGGCGTTCGCGACCGACTTCGTCGGCGGGCTGATCGGCGCGATCGGCGGCACACCGGACTTCGGCAACGCGGGCGTGACGATCAACGACTCCAAGGTCGTCTACGGCTCGACGATCAACGCGCTCGTCAACTTCGTCATCGTCGCGGCGGTCGTCTACTTCATCGTGGTCGTCCCGATGAGGAAGATGATGTCGCTGCGCAAGGGCGCGGCCGACGCCGACACCCCCGCGCCGAGCGACGAGGCCGTCCTGCTCACGGAGATCCGCGACCTCCTGCAGGAACAGCGCCGGAGCCTCTAGCCGACAGGTTCGCGCCGCCCGCCCACTACGCTCGGGCGGCGCACATGACCGACCTCTCCGTCTTCTTCGCGGGCACCGCCGGCTCCGTCCCGACGGCCAGGCGGGGCCTGCCCGCGGTCCTCGTGCGACGGGGCGGGGACCGGCTGCTCTTCGACTGCGGGGAGGGCACCCAGCGCCAGCTCCTGCGCTCCGTCGGGCTCGCCGACCTCGACTTCGTGTTCCTGACGCACCACCACGTGGACCACTGGCTCGGGCTGCTCGGGATGCTCAAGTCCTTCGCGCTCCGCGACCGTGACCACCCGCTCACGGTCTACGGCCCGCCCGGGACGGAGAAGCTCATGGCGAGCATGGGCATGGTCATCGGCCGCCTGCCGTACCCGTTCGAGGTCGTCGATCTCGCGAGCGGGGACGCGCTCGACTTCCCCGGCGGCTACACCGTCGAGGCGTTCAACGTCCGCCACCGCGGCACCGCCTTCGGCTACGCGCTCGTCGAGGACGAGCGCCCGGGCCGCTTCGACGCGGAGCGCGCCGCGGCGCTCGGGGTCCCGTTCGGCCCGGACCTCGGGCGCCTGCAGCGCGGCGAGGTCGTGAACGGGATCGACCCCGCCGAGGTCGTCGGGGCGCCGCGGCCCGGGCGCCGCGTGGTCCTCTCGGGCGACACCGCGCCGTGCGACGCCGTCCGGGTGGCCGCGGACGGCGCGGACCTCCTCGTGCACGAGGCGACGTTCACCTCCGAGGAGCACGCGCGCGCCGCCGAGACCCGCCACTCCACGGCGACCCAGGCGGCCACGCTCGCGGCCGAGGCGGGGGTCGGGATGCTCGCGCTCACCCACGTCTCCACCCGGTACACGGGCCGCGAGGTCCTCGACGAGGCGCGTGCGACGTTCCCGGGCACCGAGCTCCCGCGCGACTTCGACACGATCGACGTCCCCTTCGCGGAGAAGGGCGCGCCGGTCCTGCTGCGCTGGGACCGCGCCACCCAGGCGCCGGCCGCCCCGGCCGGGGCGCCGCCCGCATGAGCGAGGAGCCCACCCGGGTCCTGCCCGCCTCGTCCTCCCGCCGACCCTGGATCGCGCTCGCGCTCGCGACGGCCTGCGGGTTCCTGCTCGGCGCACTCGTCGTCACGACCCTCGGGGGCGCCACGGGCGCCACCCGCACCGAGACCCAGCGGATCACGGTGCCGGCGGCGACGGTCACGAACGGCGGGACCGTGATCACGAGGACGGTCGTGCCGCCCATCGTCGGGGAGCCGCTCGATGTCGCGAAGGGCCGCGTGGAGCGGGCCCGCTTCCGGCTCACGGTCGACTCCGGCGGCGGCCTCTTCGGGGTCCGGCGCGACGAGAACTGGGAGGTCGTGGCCCAGCGCCCGGGCCCCGGGGAGCTCCTCGAGCAGGGCTCCACGGTCCACGTGGACATCGTCCGGCGCTGACGCCGGGCGCGTTGGTACTGTCCGGCCACGCCCTGCCCCGGCACGGGGGCGCAGAGTCCTTTAACCCGGTCCCGTGAGGCCAGGAAGGCCAGCCGATGACAGCAGTGAAGACGGTCCTCGACCGCGACGACATGCGCCGCACCCTCGTGCGGATCGCCCACGAGGTCGTCGAGAAGAACGCGGAGCCCGAGCTCCTCGCGCTCGTCGGCATCCACCGCCGCGGCGCCCTCCTCGCCGCCCGCCTCAAGCAGCTCCTGGACGACCTGCTCGACGCGGACGTGCCGCAGGGCACGCTCGACATCTCCTTCTACCGGGACGACGTCGCCACCCGGACCGACCAGCCCGTCGTCCACGCCTCGCACGTCCCGTTCGACCTCCGCGGGCGCACGGTGATCATCGTCGACGACGTGCTCTTCACGGGCCGCACCGTCCGCGCGGCGATGGAGGCGCTCGGCGACTACGGCCGGGCGGGGAAGATCCAGCTCGCGGTCCTCGCCGACCGCGGCCACCGCGAGCTCCCGATCCGGCCCGACTACGTCGGCAAGAACCTTCCGACCGCCCGGAGCGAGCGCGTGAACGTCCGCCTCGACGAGCTCGACGGCGAGGACCTCGTCACGATCACGGTGGAGGAGGCGGCATGGACCACCTCCTGAGCATCGAGGACCTCGACCGCGCGGCGATCGAGCGCATCTGCGACCGGGCCGCCTCGTTCTCCGAGGTCGCCGACCGTGAGATCAAGAAGGTCCCTGCGCTCCGCGGCCGCACGGTCCTGAACCTCTTCTACGAGTCGAGCACGCGCACCCGCAGCTCGTTCGAGCTCGCCGCCAAGCGGCTCTCCGCGGACGTCGTGAACTTCGCGGCGAGCGGCTCGAGCGTCGAGAAGGGCGAGTCGCTCAAGGACACGATCCTCACGCTCGGCGCCCACAAGCCCGACGCGATCGTCATCCGCACGCCGTGGGCGGGCTCGGCCGAGCTCGTCTCGCGCTGGACCCCCGCCGCGATCGTCAACGCGGGCGACGGCAAGCACGAGCACCCGACCCAGGCGCTGCTCGACGTCCACACGCTGCGCTCGAGGCTCGGCGCACTCGACGGCAAGCGCATCTGGATCGTCGGGGACGTCCTGCACTCCCGGGTCGCCCGCTCGAACATCCTCGCGTTCCAGAAGATGGGCGCGCACGTCACGGTCGCGGGCCCGCCGACGCTCATCCCGCGCGGGATCGAGGCGCTCGGCTGCGACGTCCGCTTCGACCTGCGCGACCTCCCCGAAGCCGACGTCGTGTACGCCCTGCGCATGCAGCACGAGCGGATGGACCAGGCCTGGGTCCCCTCCCTGCGCGAGTACGCCGCCGTCTACCAGGTGAACGGCAAGCGCCTCCAACCCCACCAGGTGCTCATGCACCCGGGCCCCGTCAACCGCGGGGTCGAGCTGAGCGGCGAGGTCGTGGACTCGCCGCAGGCCGTCATCACCGCCCAGGTCGAGGCGGGCGTCGTCGTCCGCATGGCCGTCCTCTACGAGGTGCTCGCGGGGAACCGCGCGAAGGACCGCACCCCCATCACCGCAGCAGGAGCCCCCGCATGATCGAACCGCTCGTCCGCGCGCCCGCCGCCGCCGTCGACCTCCTCGTCCGGGGCGCCCACGTCCTCGACCCGCGCACGGGCCTCGACGGCCTGCACGACGTCCTCGTCCGCGAGGGCGAGATCGCCGAGGTCGGGGCCCCCGGGAGCCTCGAGGCGCCCGCCGGCACCGAGGTCGTCGACGGCGCCGGCCGCCACCTCTTCCCGGCCTTCGTCGACCCGCACGTGCACCTGCGCGTGCCGGGGCAGGAGCACAAGGAGGATTTCGAGACGGGAACGCGCGCCGCGGCCGCGGGCGGCTACTGCGCCGTGGTCGCGATGCCGAACACGAGCCCGATCGTCGACTCCGCGCCCGGCCTGCGCTCCCTCCGCGACGCCGCGGCGCGCGACGCCCGCATCCCCGTCGGCTTCATGCCCGCGATCACCCGCGGCCTGATGGGGCAGGAGCTCACGGAGATGGCCGAGCTCCGGGAGCAGGGGGCGCTCGGCTTCACCGACGACGGCCGGCCCGTCGTCAGCGCGGGGATGCTCCGCAAGGCGCTCCAGTACCAGCGGCTCTGCGGCGGCGTCATCGCCCTGCACGAGGAGGACCCGTCGCTCAGCGGCGCCGGGGCGATGCACGAGGGCACGGTCTCCGCGCTCCTCGGCGTCGCCGGGATCCCCTCGATCAGCGAGAGCACCATGATCGCCCGCGACTGCGCCATCGCGGGCTACGAGGGGGCGCGCGTCCACATGCAGCACCTCTCCGCGCACGAGTCGGTCACCGCGATCCGCGCGGCGAAGGCCGAGGGCGTGCAGGTGAGCTGCGAGGCGAGCCCGCACCACCTGCTGCTCACCCACGAGGCGGTGCGCACGCTCGACACGCGGATGAAGATGAACCCGCCGCTGCGCACGGAGGAGGACCGCCAGGCGCTCATCGCCGGGCTCCTCGACGGGACCATCGACTGCATCGCGACCGACCACGCCCCGCACGCACGAGACGAGAAGGAGGTCCCGTTCGAGCAGGCGCCCATGGGCACCACGGGCCTGGAGACCGCGTTCGCCGCGGTCTACACCGGCCTCGTGCAGCCCGGGGTGCTGCCGCTCGCGCTCGTCGTGGAGAAGCTCACGAGCGGGGGCGGCCTGCTGGGCCTGCCGGTCCCGCGCATCGAGCGCGGCGCGCCCGCGAACCTCGTGCTCGTCGACCTCGCCGCGGCGTGGGAGGCCGGGGCCGAGGGCTGGGCCTCCCGCTCCGCGAACAACTGCTTCACCGGCCGCACCCTCAGCGGCCGCGTCCTGCTCACCGTCGCGGCCGGCTCGGTCGCCTACCGCGAGCGCGCGTTCGCGCTCACCCCCGCATGAAGCCCGCCACCGCCTACGTCCTGCTCGAGGACGGCACCCGCTTCGACGGCGAGGCCTGCGGCGCGGACGCCGTCGCCGTCGGCGAGGTCGTCTTCACCACCGGCATGTCCGGTTACCAGGAGTCGATGACCGACGCCTCGTTCGCCGGCCAGCTCATCACGTTCACCTACCCGCACATCGGGAACTACGGCGTGAGCGAGCGCGCGATGGAGTCCGAGCGGGTCTGGGCCCGCGCGGCGATCATGCGCGAGGCGGTCAACCGCGAGGACGCCCCGGAAGCCGAGCGGGGCTGGCTCGACTGGCTCGTCGACTGCGGCGTGCCGGCCATCACCGGCGTCGACACCCGCGCACTGGTCCGCCACATCCGCGACGCGGGCGCGATGAAGGGCGGCGTCTTCCCGGCGGCGATGGGGGAGGACGACGCGCGGGCGCTGCTCGCCGCGGAGCCGTCCATGGTCGGTCGTGACCTCGCGCGCGAGGTCACGCCGAAGCAGGCAACCACCCACGGGTACGGTGGCGACGTCCGCATCCACGCGATCGACACCGGCATCAAGAGCTCGATCGTCCGGCACCTCGTCCAACGCGGCGCGGAGGTCACGCTCCACCCGTGCTCGGTCTCGGCCGAGGAGCTGCTGGCGACCGACGCCCACGCGTTCTTCCTCGCGAACGGCCCGGGCGACCCGGCCGCGCTCGACCACGTCGTCGCCACGACGCGCGAGCTCGTCGGGAAGAAGCCCGTGTGGGGCATCTGCCTCGGCCACCAGCTCCTGTGCCGCGCCGTCGGCCTGCAGACCTACAAGCTCCCGTTCGGCCACCACGGCGGCAACCACCCCGTGAAGGACCTCACGACGGGGACGATCGAGATCACCTCGCAGAACCACGGCTTCGCGGTGCAGGCGCCAGACGGCACCGGCACCATCGCCGCCGACGAGCCCGTCCGCTGGAGCACCGACTTCGGCGAGGCGGCCCTGTCGCACATCAACCTCTACGACCGCACCGTGGAGGGGCTCACGCTCCTCGACGTCCCGGGAGGCACCGTGCAGTACCACCCCGAGGCCGGCCCCGGCCCGCACGACTCGCTCTACCTCTTCGACCGCTTCATCGCGCAGATCAAGGCTGCTTCCTAGTGCCGCGCCGCGACGACATCAAGCGCATCCTGATCCTGGGCTCCGGGCCCATCGTGATCGGGCAGGCGGCCGAGTTCGACTACTCCGGGGTGCAGGCCTGCAAGGTGCTGCGCGAGGAGGGCTACGAGGTCGTCCTCGTGAACTCCAACCCGGCCACGATCATGACCGACCCGGAGTTCGCGGACGCGACCTACGTCGAGCCGCTGCTGCCGGCGAACGTCGCGCGGGTCATCGAGAAGGAGCGCCCCGACGCGCTCCTGCCGACCCTGGGCGGCCAGACCGCGCTGAACCTCGCGAAGGCGCTCGCCGAGGACGGCACCCTCGAGAAGTTCGGCGTCGAGCTCATCGGCGCGAACTACGACGCGATCAACTGCGCGGAGGACCGCGACCTGTTCCGGGAGGCGATGGAGCGCGCCGGGCTCAAGATGCCCGAGTCCGCGATCGCCACGACGCTGGACGAGGCGCTCGGCTTCGCGGAGCAGATCGGCCTGCCCGCGATCGTGCGCCCCGCGTTCACGCTCGGCGGCCGCGGGGGCGGCATCGCCTACACCGCCGAGGAGTTCTCCAAGCTCGTCCAGCGCGGCATCGACGCCTCGCCGATCGGCCAGATCCTCATCGACAAGTCCGTGATCGGCTGGGGCGAGTTCGAGCTCGAGGTGATGCGCGACCACAACGACAACGTCGTGATCGTCTGCTCCATCGAGAACCTCGACCCGATGGGCGTCCACACGGGCGACTCCGTCACGGTCGCGCCGCAGCAGACGCTCACGGACAACCTGTACCAGCAGCTCCGGGACCAGGCGATCGCGGTCATCCGCGCCGTCGGGGTCGAGACGGGCGGCTCGAACGTGCAGTTCGCGGTGAACCCGGAGACCGAGGAGATCCTCGTCATCGAGATGAACCCGCGCGTCTCGCGGTCGAGCGCGCTGGCCTCGAAGGCCACGGGCTTCCCGATCGCGAAGATCGCCGCGCGCCTCGCGGTGGGCTACGCGCTCGAGGAGATCACGAACGACATCACGATGAGCACCCCGGCCTCGTTCGAGCCGACGATCGACTACGTCGTCGTGAAGTGGCCGCGCTTCGCGTTCGAGAAGTTCTCGGGCGCGAACGACGAGCTCTCCACGCACATGAAGAGCGTGGGGGAGGCGATGGCCTTCGGCCGCACCTTCGGCCAGGCGTTCGCGAAGGCGATGCGCTCCCGCGAGCTCGACGCGCCGCCGCACCTCGCCGGGCTCGCGAAGGACGAGCTGCTCGCGCTCCTCCGGCGCCCGCACGCGGACCGCTGGGACGTCGTCCTCGCGGCCTTCCGGGCCGGCGCCACCCGCGACGAGGTCCACGCGCCGACGAAGATCGACCCGTGGTTCCTGCACGAGCTCGAAGCGCTCGCGCTGGACCCGGAGGGCCCGTTCGACGGCGTGCGGTCCTACAAGTCCGTCGACACCTGCGCGGCCGAGTTCCCCGCGCAGACGCCGTACTTCTACTCGGCCTGGGAGCGCACCGCGAACCACGAGGTCGACCGCGGCGAGAACCCGTCCGTGGTGATCCTCGGCGCGGGCCCGAACCGCATCGGCCAGGGCATCGAGTTCGACTACTGCTGCGTCCACGCGGCGATGACGGTCCGGGCGAGCGGCCGCGACGCCGTGATGGTCAACTGCAACCCCGAGACGGTCTCCACGGACTACGACACCTCGGACCGCCTCTACTTCGAGCCCCTGACCCTCGAGGACGTCCTCGCGGTCGTCGAGTTCGAGCAGCCCGAGGGCGTGATCGTGCAGTTCGGGGGCCAGACGCCGCTGAAGCTCGCGGCAGGGCTCGCCGAGGCGGGCGTCCCGCTGCTCGGCACGAGCGTCGACGCGATCGACCTGGCGGAGGACCGCGGCCGGTTCGGCCAGCTCCTCGCCGACCTCGGCCTGGAGGCGCCGCCCTACGCGACGGGGCACTCCGTCGCCGAGGCGCTCGACGCGGGCGACCGCGTCGGCTACCCGCTCCTGGTCCGCCCGAGCTACGTCCTCGGCGGCCGCGCGATGGAGATCGTCGAATCCCGCGAGGGCCTCGGCGACTACCTCGAGCGCCACGCGCCCGAGGGAGACGCCGTGCGCGCGGAGATCTTCCTCGACCGCTTCCTGGAGAACGCGATCGAGGTCGACGTGGACGCGCTCTGCGACGGCACCGACGTCTGGATCGGCGGCATCATGCAGCACGTCGAGGAGGCCGGGATCCATTCGGGCGACTCGGCCTGCGTGCTTCCCCCGCACTCCCTCGGGCACGAGCGGGTCGAGGAGATCCGCGAGGCGACGCGCAAGCTCGCGCTCGGCATCGGCGTCGTCGGCCTCATGAACGTGCAGTACGCCGTCAGCGGCGGCGCGCTCTACGTCATCGAGGCGAACCCGCGCGCGTCGCGCACCGTGCCGTTCGTCTCCAAGGCGGTCGGCATCCCGCTCGCGAAGATGGCCTGCCGGATCATGCTCGGCGAGAAGATCGCCGACCTCGGCCTCCCCGCCGACCCCATGGCCGGCTCGCACATCTCCGTCAAGGAGGCCGTGCTGCCGTTCGACCGCTTCGAGGGCTCGGACGCGCTGCTCGGCCCCGAGATGCGCTCCACGGGCGAGGTCATGGGCGTCGCCCGCGACTTCCCCGCCGCGTTCGCGAAGGCGCAGGCCGCGGCGGGCTCCCCGCTGCCGTCGGGCGGGACGGTCTTCATCACCGTCACCGACAACGACAAGCCCGCGGCCGGGGCGGTCGCGCAGGCGCTGCACGACCAGGGCTTCGAGATCGTCGCGACCCGCGGCACCCGCGAGGCGATCGAGCGCATGGGAATCCCGTGCGGCGAGCTCAAGAAGATCGGCGAGGGCTCCCCGAACGTCGTGGACGAGATCGACGCGGGCAACATCTGCCTCGTCGTGAACACCCCGACGGGCTCGGGCGCCCGCACGGACGGCTGGGAGATCCGCCGCGCCGCGGTGGCCCGCGGCGTCCCCTGCCTCACGACGATCTCGGCGGGCCTGGCGGCCGCGCGCGCCATCGGCGCGGTGAAGCGCGGCGACGCCGAGGTGCCGCTCTCGCTCCAGGAGCTGCACGCCCCGCTGAGGGCGCCGGCGTGAGTGAGGCGGCGG
>JAOPZO010000163.1 GCA_025964065.1 Solirubrobacterales bacterium
AGCAGCTCACGGATGTGCTCCGGCGCGCCGAGCGCCGTCGGCGCGATCGCGCCGTTCGCCTTGAGCACCCGCCACGCGCCGTCGCACTGCAGCCGCGTGAGGCGCCCGTTCAGCGCGAGCGCCTGCCGCGCGCTCCCGCCCGCCGCCGCGCACACGTCGGCGTAGCTCATCCAGCAGCCGCGCGGGATGCCCGCAACGACCGCCACCAGCGTCTCGTCGTCCATCGTCCTGCCTCCTCGAAGTGGTGTCCCCCCTCCAAGGGCCGTCGGGACCGCGCAGCACCCGGGCTGCGCGGTTCCGTCACACCCGCGTGACGGAGATGCGCAGCTCGAGGCCCTCGATGCGCACCTCGCTGCCCCGCGCGTTGTCCCAGGCGACCGAGACCGCGAGGACCTCGCCCGCGATGAAGCCCTCGTGGGCGCGCGCCGCGCCGAGCAGCGCCGCGTCACCGCCGAGCTCGAGCGCGATGCGGTCCGAGACGTCGAAGCCCGCGTCCTTCCGGGCGCCCTGCACGGCGCGGACGACCTCGCGGGCGAGCATCTCCTCGCGGAGCCCGTCGTCGATCGCGAGGTCGAGCGCCACGGCGTGCGCGCCCTCGCGCTCCACCTGGTAGCCGTCGAGCGGCTGCATCTGCAGCGTCACGTCCGCGCCCGTCAGCTCGTGCTCGCGCCCCTCGACGTTCACGCCGACCGTGCCGCCGTCCCGCAGGACGACCGCGACGTGCTGGGCGTCGAGCGCCTCGATCGCGGCCGCGACCTGCGGCATCGCCTTCCCGAACCGCGGCCCGAGCGCCCGGTAGTTCGCCTTGAGCGCGTAGGAGCCGAGCTCCTCGGCGCCCGCCACGAACCGCAGCGCCTTCACGTTCAGCTCCTCGCGGATGACCTCCGAGAACCGCTCGATCGCGGCGCGCTCGGCGCCCGCGGCGACCACGACGGCCTCCCCGAGCGGCTGGCGCAGCTTGATCTTCGACGCGCCGCGCGCGCTCAGGCCCATCCGCACCGTGTCGCGCGCGATCGCCATGTCGGCGAGCAGCGCCTCGTCGCGCTCCCCGGCCTCGGGCCAGTCCGAGAGGTGCACGGACGCGCCGCCGCCCTCCAGGCCCTCCCACAGCTCGTCCGCGACGAACGGCGTGAACGGCGCGAGGAGCTGGGAGACCGTGAGCAGGCAGGTGCGGAGCGTCTCGAACGCGTGCGGGTCGCCCGTCCAGAAGCGGCGCCGGTTGCGCCGGACGTACCAGTTGCTCAGGTCGTCGACGAACGCCGCGATCGCGCGGCCGGAGAACGTCGCGTCGTAGTCGTCGAGGCGCTCGGTGACCTCGGCGACCGTGCCGCTCAGCCGTGAGAGGATCCAGCGGTCGAGCTCGCTCTGCTCGCAGGCGCCGGCGTCCTGCGAGGGCTCGTAGGTCTGCAGGAACGCGTAGGTGTTCCACAGCTGCTTGAGGAACAGCCGGACGCCCTCGCCCACGGCCTCCTCGGAGAAGCGGTAGCCGTCCCAGGGCTGCTTCGAGGTGAAGAAGTACCAGCGGAACGCGTCGGCGCCGAAGCGGTCGATGACGCCCCACGGCTCGACGATGTTCCCCTTCGACTTCGACATCTTCTCGCCGTTCTCGTCCAGGATCAGCCCGAGGCAGACGACGTGCTCCATCGGCGCGCGGTCGAAGAGCAGCGTCCCGACGGCGATGAGCGAGTAGAACCAGCCGCGCGTCTGGTCGAGCGCCTCGCAGACGAAGTCGGCCGGGAACATGCGCTTGAAGCGCTCCTCGGCCTCGAACGGCGCGTGGTGCTGGGCGAACGGCATGGCGCCCGAGTCGAACCAGACGTCGATGACCTCCGGGACGCGCTGCATCCGCTGCGCGCACTGCGGGCAGGGGAAGCCGACGTCGTCGACGTACGGGCGATGCGGGTCCTCGAGCGCGACGCCGCTCAGCTCCTCGAGCTCCTCCAGCGAGCCGATGCAGTGCGTGTGGCCGTCCTCGCAGCGCCACACCGGGAGCGGCGTGCCCCAGTAGCGCTCTCGCGAGAGCGCCCAGTCGACGTTGTTCTCGAGCCAGTCGCCCATGCGCCCGTGCTTGATGTGCGGCGGGTGCCAGGCGATGGCCTCGTTCGAGGCCTTGAGCTGCTCCCGGACCCGCGAGGTCTCGATGTACCAGGAGGGCTTGGCGTAGTAGACGAGCGGTGTGGAGCAGCGCCAGCAGTGCGGGAAGGAGTGCTCGTACGGCGTCGCGCGGAGCAGGCGGCCGGCGGCGTCGAGCTCCTCGACGACCCGCCCGTCGGCCGCGCGCACGTCCATGCCCGCGTAGGGGCCCATCCGCTCGTCGAACGTGCCGTCCGGGAGGACGGGGTTGATGACCGCGAGGCCCGCTCCGACGCCGAGCGCGTAGTCGTCCTCGCCGAAGGCGATCGCGGTGCCGACGAGCCCCGTGCCGTCCTCGGCGGAGACGAAGGCGGCGCCGCGGACCGTGTGGGCGCCCGCGCCGTAGTCGGCCGTCGCGATGTAGGGGAACGCCGGCGCGTAGGCGGCGCCCTCGAGCGCGGAGCCCGGGAAGGTGCCGAGGATCTCGACGCGTCCGGCGTCGCCGAGCACGCGCTCCACGAGCGCCTCGGCCACCACGAGCGGCGCCGGCTGGCCCTCCACGCGCACCCGGGCGTAGGTGAGCTCGGGGTTCACCGCGACGAGCGCGTTCGGCAGCACGGTCCACGGGAGCGTCGTCCAGATGACGAGCTCGTCCCCGGCCACGAGCGGGCCGTGGTCGCCCGCGACGGCGAGCTTCACGTAGACGCTCGTGTCGACGACGTCCTTATAGCCCTGCGCGACCTCGTGCGAGGCGAGCGCCGTGCCGCAGCGCGGACAGTACGGGACGACCTTGTGGCCCTCGTAGATGAGGCCCTTGTTCCAGATCTGCTTCAGCGCCCACCAGACCGACTCGACGTAGCCCGGGTCGAGCGTGCGGTACGCGTCGTCGAGGTCGACCCAGAAGCCGATGCGCTCCGTGAGGGCGTTCCAGTCCTCCAGGTAGGTGAAGACGGACTCGCGGCACTGCTGGTTGAAGGCCTCGATCCCGTAGGCCTCGATGTCCGTCTTGCTCTTCAGGCCGAGCGCCTTCTCGACCTGGATCTCCACGGGCAGCCCGTGCGTGTCCCAGCCGCCCTTGCGGGCCACGTGGTAGCCGCGCATCGTCTTGTA
Organism: Solirubrobacterales bacterium; assembly: GCA_025964065.1. Lineage (GTDB taxonomy): Bacteria > Actinomycetota > Thermoleophilia > Solirubrobacterales > Solirubrobacteraceae > Paraconexibacter. The sequence goes on from JAOPZO010000163.1 coordinate 3,184, forward strand.
GCGGGGGAAGATGTCCTTGAAGACGCGGGCGAGCACGTGGTGGGAGCCCGGCTTGCCGTTCGCGGTGGGCGGGCCCTCGTAGAAGACGAACTCCGGGCGGCCCTCGCGCATGCGCATCGACTCGGCGAAGACGTCCCGGTCGCGCCAGCGCTGGAGCACCTCCTGCTCGAGGGCGGGGAAGGACTGGTTCGGGTCGACTGCGCGGCGGGCCATGAGGGTCGTGCATTGTGACAAGCGGCTTGCACGCAACCTCCGGCGCCCGCTGTGCGTTCATGGTCTCGCCATGCGCCGACTCCTCCTCCCCGCCCTCGTCGCCCTGCTCGTGCCCGCCGCCCCCGCCGCCGCCGGCTGGAGCGCCGACCGCACCCAGACCCGCGCCGGGACCGCCTCCGGCGTCCG
>JAOPZO010000177.1 GCA_025964065.1 Solirubrobacterales bacterium
ACCTCGCTCGCCGCGTCGCTCTGCACCGTGACCGCGGCGGCCGCGGCGCCCCTGGTCGTCACCGACGCCCGGGCCGATCCGCGTGTCGCCGACCTCCCGCCCGTCGCCTCGGGGGCGGTCGGCGCCTACCTCGGGGTGCCGCTCGCGACGCCCTCGGGCCTCGTCGTCGGCGCGCTCTGCGTCTTCGACCCGGGCCCGAAGAGCTGGACGGAACGGGACGTCGCCGTCCTCGGCCAGCTCGCGGAGTGGGCGATGAACGAGCTCGAGCTCACCGCGACCACCGCGGAGCTCACCGCCGTGGAGCAGCGCTGGGAGCTCGCCACGAGCGCCGCCGGCATCGGGAGCTTCGACTGGGCGCTCGACTCGGGCGAGATCGCCTTCGACGCACGAATGCTCGACCTCTTCGGCTTCGGGGCCGACGAGTTCCCCGGCACCTGGGCCGCCGTCGGGGGGCGCATCCACCCCGACGACCTCCCGCGCGTCGAGCGCGCGATCGCGCTCGCCGTGGGGGAGCTCGGCACCTACCAGGCCGAGTACCGCCTGGTGCTCCCGGACGGCGCCACGCGCTGGATCCGCGCCCGCGGCCGCGTGCTCGGCAACGAGGCGGGGGCCGCGGTGCGGATGCTCGGCTCCGCTCTCGACACGACGAACGAGAAGGACGCGGAGGCCCGCGCCGTGCGGGTGCTCGAGTCGATGTCGGCCGCCTTCCTGTCCCTCGACCGCGAGTGGCGCGTGACCTACGTCAACGCGGAGGCCGAGGCGCTGCTCGGCATGCGCCGCGAGGAGCTGCTCGGGAACGACTTCTGGGAGACGTTCCCGCGCGCGCGCGGCACGATCTTCGAGGAGACCTACCGCTACGCCGTCGAGACCGGGCGCAGCCAGACCCTCGAGGCGTTCTATCCCGCGCCGCTCGACGCCTGGTACGAGGCGCGGGCGCTCCCCTCCCCCGACGGGCTGTCGATCTCCTTCGTCGACGTGACCGCCCGCCGCGCGGCGCAGGACCTCGTCCAGCTCTCCTCGGAGGTCTCCGAGCGGCTCGCGGGCGCGCACGACGTCGACGAGGGCGTGCAGGACCTGGCGCAGCTCGTGGTCCCGCTCCTGGCCGACTGGAGCATCGTGTCGGTCGCGGAGCCCGGCGGCGGCCTCCGCGACGTCGCGACCTGGCACGCGGACCCGGAGCTCCGGGAGGTCGCCGCGCGCTACTCCGCCCACCGGCTCGAGGGCCGCGAGGACGAGAGCGCGGCGGGCGAGGTCGTCCGCACCGCCGAGCCCGTGGCCTTCACGAGCGGGGCGGGCGAGGAGGCCGAGCGCGTCCTCCGCTCCCCCGTCGCCCTGGAGGCGATCCGGCGCCTCGCCCCCGAGTCTGTCGTCCTGCTGCCGATGAACACGGGCGGCCGGCGCCGCGGGGCGCTCACCATGCTCCGCTCGGCCGGGCGGCCACCCATGTCCCCGCAGGAGCTCGCCGTCGCGGAGACGATCTCCCAGCGCGCGAGCATGGCGCTCGACAACGCCCGGCTCTTCGAGGAGCAGCGTGCGACGGCGGCCCGGCTCGAGGAGGCCAACCTCCGCCTCCGCGGGGTCGCCGAGCACAACCGCTCGGTCGCCCAGGCGCTGCAGGAGGCGATGCTCACGCAGCTCCCCCAGCCCGACCACCTCGAGCTGGCCGCCCGCTACCTCACCGCGAGCGGCGAGGAGAAGGTCGGCGGCGACTGGTACGACGGCGTCGTGCTGCCCACGGGCGCGACGCTCGTGAGCATCGGGGACGTCGCGGGGCACGACATCTACGCCGCCGCGGTCATGGGCCAGCTCCGGAACATGCTGCGCATGGTCGCCTGGGACCGCGACGAGCCGCCGTCGGCGATCGTCGCGCGGCTCGACCGGGCGATGCGCGACCTCGCGATCGAGACGACCGCGACGCTCGTGACGCTCCGCATCGAGCAGACGGCGAGGGACGAGGCGGCGGGGCTGCGCACGCTGCGCTGGACGTCGGCCGGGCACCCGGCGCCGATCCTCGTCCTGGCGGACGGGAGCACCCGGCTGCTCGAGCGCGAGCCCGACGTGCTGCTGGGCTTCGACCCGACGCGGCGCCGCACGGACCACACGGAGCTCGCGCCCCCGGGCTCGACGCTGCTGCTGTACACGGACGGCCTCGTCGAGTCGCGGCGCCAGGACGTGCCGACGGGCCAGGCGCGGCTCCGTGCCGCCGCGAGCACCCATCACGCGCTGGGGCTCGGGGCGCTCGTCGACGCGGTCATCCAGGACCTCGTCGGCACGGACCCGGAGGACGACGTGGCCGTGCTCGCGGTGCGCTTCAATCCCGAGGACGAGCCGCCGCCGGAGGGGCCCTAGGCGCAGACGGCCTCTAGGAGCTACTCCGCGGTCAGCAGGTACCAGTAGGCGGGCTGGCCGCCGTCCTGGACCTCGAGCTCGACGCCGTTGGCCATCGCGGCCACCGCGTCGGCGTCGAGCGGCGCGTCCGCGCCGAGGATGCAGGTGATGAGCTCGGCGCCCTCGTCGAGCGCCTCGAGCACGTGGCCGAGCGCGGCGCGCGGGGAGCCCCACGCCACGAGCACGTCGTCCACGAAGGCGATCGCGTCGCCCTCGGCGAAGCGCCCCCGGGCGTCCTCGCGGCCCGCACGGGCCACCGCGCCCGTCCGCACGCCGGCGAGCGCGTCGCGCATCGCCCCCGCGTTCTCCTCCGCGCTGCGATCGGGCACGAGCGCGATCGCGGCGGCCAGACCGGCCTGCTGGGAGCGGGACTCCACGACGTGCACGACCTTGTCGGACAGGTCGGCGGCGCGCTCGGCGGCCATGAAGACGTTGGAGGAGTTCGGCAGGACGACGACCTCCTCGGCGGGCACCTGGTGGATGCCGGCGAGCAGCTCGTAGGTCGACGGGTTGAGCGTCTGGCCGCCGTCGAGCGTGCGGACCCCGAGGCCCTCGTAGAGCGCGACCATCCCGGCGCCCGCGACGACGGCCAAGGCGCCCGAGCGGGCGCCTTGGCCGGCCGCGGCCGAGAGGCGCGCCTCCCGCTCGGCGACCTGCAGGTGCATGTCGGCGACGTCGAGGTGCGAGACGACGTGCGGCGGTGCGAAGAGCCGGGTTGCGGTCTCGGGGTCGTCCGTGTGGACGTGGACCTTGAGCGTCGCGGCGTCCCCGACGACGAGCACGGAGTCCCCGATCGCCTCGAGGCGGGCGACGTGGTCGTTCGCGTCGAGGCCCGTGCCCGTGACGGCGAAGTTCGTGCAGTAGCGGAACGTGCTCGACTCGTGCTCGGGGTGGGTGACCCGGACGGCGGCGGCGTGCCGCGGGATCTCCGGGCCCTCCGTGCCGCGCAGCGCGGCGACGACGCCCGCGAAGAGGATCGTGACCGCGTGGCCGCCCGCGTCGACGACCCCGGCCTCCTTGAGGACGGGAAGGAGCTCGGGGCCGCGGCGCACGGCCTCCTCGCCGGCCAGGAGCGCGCGCTCGAGGACGTCGGCGATCATCGCGTCCTGCAGCTTCGCGTTCCACTCGTGCCCGAGCCGCGGGTTCGCCATGTTCGGCAGCTCGAGCGCGATGCGCTGGGCCATCTCGCGCATGACGGTCAGCATCGTGCCCTCCGCGGGCTGGCGGACCGAGTCGTACGCGCGCTGGGCCGCGCGGGCCATCGCGGCCCCGATCATGATCGGGTCGACGAGCTCCCCCGGGCGCGAGACGAGCTCCTCGGCGGCCCCGCGGATGAGCTGGGAGAGGATGACCCCGGAGTTGCCGCGGGCGCCGAGCAGCGCGGCGCGGGCCAGGGACTCCGTGAGCGCGTCGCGCCCGATCTGGTCGATCGACTGGTCCGGGTCGGCGAGCAGCCGGTCCATCTCGTCGAGCACGGCGCGCAGCGTCAACGCCATGTTGTCGCCCGTGTCCCCGTCGGCGACGGGGAAGACGTTCAGGTCGTTGATCTCCTCACGCCGCGACTCGAGGTGCGCGAGCGCGCCGACGACGACCTTCCGGAACCGGACGAGGCTGGGATCCTGCATTGCGGGGCCGGGGCGGCGAGGCCCCGGCTAGAGCGCCTTGGTGACCTTGCCGGCCTTCAGGCAACGGGTGCAGACGTTGACGCGCTTGGGCGCAGAGCCGACGAGGATCCGCACCTTCTGGAGGTTCGGATCGAAGCGGCGCTTCGTCGCGACCATCGAGTGGCTTCGGCTCTGGCCGAAGGCGGGACCCTTCCCGCAGGTGTGACAGACCTTGGCCATGAGGCGTCGGAGTGTAGCGGCGACACCGTGCGGGAAGCTTCCAGGGTCGATGACGCCTCTCCCCGCGCCCAGCTTCGCCCTGCCCGAACGCTACTCCGTGGTCCGCCACGTCGCGAACGGGGGGATGGCCTCCGTCTGGGAGGCCACGGACGAACTCCTGGGCCGGAGCGTCGCGGTCAAGGTCCTCTCCCCCGCCTTCGCCGCCGACGACGCCGCCCGGCGCCGGTTCACGCGCGAGGCCAGGGCGGCCGCGCGGCTCTCGACCCACCCCCACGTCGTCACGGTCTACGACGCCGGCGAGAGCGACGGCCAGGCCTACATGGTCATGGCGCTCTACCCCGGCGGCACGGTGGCGGACCGGATCGCGGCCGGGCCCATCCCGCGCGCGCAGGCGCTCGACTGGCTCGAGGACGCCGCGGGCGCGCTCGACGCCGCGCACGCCGAGGGAGTCGTGCACCGCGACGTGAAGCCCGCCAACCTCCTGCTCGACGCGGCGGACCGGGTCGCCGTGGCGGACTTCGGGATCGCGACCGCGGCCTGGGAGACCTCGATGACCCAGACGGGCATGGTCCTCGGCACGATCGCCTACCTCGCGCCCGAGCAGCGGACGGGCGGCATCGCGACCCCCGCGAGCGACCGCTACGCGCTCGGCCTCGTCGCGCGCCAGCTCCTCACGGGAGCGAAGCCCGGGCAGCCGCCCGTCACCGCGCTCCCGGGCGCGGCGGAGGTCGTGCTGGGGCGGGCGACCGCGGAGGACCCCGAGGCGCGCCCGCCGAGCTGCGTGGCGCTCGTGGCGGAGCTCGAGGCCGCGCTGGGAGACGACGCGCCGA